>NZ_NSGB01000021.1:0-84719 GCF_002294785.1 Mesorhizobium sp. WSM3868
GGACTTATGCGCGGGATCGTTAGAGGCTTCAGTCGCAAATCTGTTAGTTGCGAGTCCGCTCATATGGATGCAGGATCGCTGCTCCCCACCTTCAAGCGGTGGGGTGGCCCGACCCGTGATAATCCTGTGTCACCCAGATTAAGCGGGCCGGGCCGCAGAGGTTCCTGGGGGTGCACGATGCGTTCTCAGCCAAACAGTATTCTCGGACCCGACGACATGGCGATGCTTGAAAGAGTGCTCCAGAAGCTATTACCCGCAAGTGCCGACGCCGCCGAAAGGGAATGGGATGGGTAGCCTGTTGATCGCGGCCTTCCAGAACGGGCGACAGACGAGGCGGCGCTGGTTGCCACGATGGATAGGAAAGGCAAACCGTAAGCCGCGTCGGTAGGAGAGAAGAGCTAGCCCTTCTCTGCCTGGTCCGGTGCCCCGCCTTCGTGATGAACGATGGCGTCCAGTATGGCCTGATAGATGCTGCCGGTGTCTTCCTCGAGTTCAGTGCTGCTCATGCCAAGCGACTTCGCGTCGGCAAACAGTTCCTGGATGAACTCGGCGTCGACAGGACGTCCGCCCTGATCATGCCTGCCTGGTTGTTAGCGAGCCATTGATGCAGAAAGTTCGTGCCGCGCGTGCTCAATGGCGGCCCTTGAGGAATTTGCAGCGAATTCCAATCCGTGCCGATCAGCCGGATCAGCTCCCGCGCCTCCTCCTCGGATAGGCTCGTCTCTTTTGCCAACCGCACTGCCAAAAGGTGGATGTTCGGAGCGAGCCGGCGCCACCGACAGGGCGCCTGGAAGGGCCGGCTTGTTACTTGGAAAACTGTTTCAGGTAAGCGATGACGTTGGCTACGTCCTGATCGTTCTTGAGGCCGGGAAACGCCATCTTCGTCCCTTTGATCATCCCCCTGGGGTCATGAAGATACTTCGTCAGTGTGGGCTCATCCCATTTGATGCCGGATTTTCCGGCCTCGACCATGGCCGGGGAATAAGTGAAACCGGGATGCGTGCCCGCAGTGCGCCCGATGACGCCGTGCAGAGACGGGCCGACCTTGTTCTGGTCATGGTCTGCAATGTGGCAGACCTTGCACTTGGTGAAGACCTTCTCGCCTGCGGCCGCATCCTGCGCCCGCGATGGGCTTGCAAGGAAGATCGTGGCCGACGAAGCGATGAAAAGTGCGATTGCGCGCATGGCATTCCTCCCTGATCGATCGTCATCTGCGCCGGACGATCCGCACCACGCCAGCTGCGCTGGGGCGGCCTGCACGGTAGAGCGGAGTATCCGTGGTCCCACCAATGGAATTGCGGCATCTACATACCACAGCATCAAGCCGATGGGTAGAAACGCCAGTTGTGCGGCGCGTCCCGAGGAACGGACTCAGGCGACGCGCTTTGGTCCTTGATTTGACGCTCACGAAAACAACAAATTGCTATCGTCCACCGTGACGCTATCGTTAACGCCGTCCGGGGTTTTGGCTACCCTGTCCCGGACCACCTAGGCCCGGCGGCTTGTCACCACTTCCCCCCGAAGCAAGATGGCTAGCGGGCCGTCTGGGCGCTACTGAAGTTTCTTCGGAGAGGTGTCGGGCGAGTAGGTCAGCGTGATGCGCTTGCCACCGCAGGCCGCGCATTTCATCTTCGGCCGAAGATCCCACTCCATGGCGGGAGCAACAGGACCGAAGTGGTCGCGGAGCGCCGGTAGGTCGAGCTTCTGATGACGATGGCAGTCGAGGCAACCGGCCGTGACAGACATCCGCGCGTCGACAAGTTCCTGGAGTGTCCAGCCGTTATCCATCGGGGCGGGGGATCGTTCAGCCCCTCGCCACTAACGGCTTATGTCGGAAGGTGACTTGCTCGCTTGATGGAGTCTTGGCAGACGCTTGCGAGCCAACCGCCAACCCAGAGACGAGCTGCAGGTCATTTTTCAGCATTTGATATGCATGAGGCGGTTCCGGCCTAGCGCCCCTTGATATTCCGTGCCTCACAAAGAAGCGCGTCGACCTCGTAACCGATCCGGTCAATCAAGGCATTCGCTTCCGCTTCGCTGATGCCCGTTTCTCTAACGAGAAAGTGCACCCGAAATTTACGCTCTGCGCTATCACAATCTAGGCGCTCTTTTTTGCTATTTTTTTCCATAGGTGTTCGCCGCTGTCGAAATCGGTGCCCGCCGGCGGCATGGGGATGCCAGTTGGAGGGTAGGCGGGGCGACTCCAAGGCGCGCTCCTACCCAGGTGCGATAAACAAACGGTGTTGCCCGGCTTGCTGTGGTGGCGGAGTAGGTTCTCTTGCTTTTGGCAAGCCGGGCTGCGCCGGCCGTTGGGGTGATTGGGCTCCAACCGACGCGGCCACAGAGTGTCCGATTTGGCCACAGGCCTGCAACTACGACTGAGGTCCGATCCTCAATGGCATTGGCCCGGCTCAGAAGCTGACGTACACCCAGCAGGCGGAATTAGCCAGGCCCGCAGAAGAGCCCGCCACACCTCTCCGAGAGCGGGCTCTTTGCGTCGGGATCAACTCAAAGGGCCCAACCGGCAATCACTGCATTCCCGTGGCTGCGACTATGATCAGCCCCATCGCAGCCAAAATGATGACAGCGATCATAACGATCTCAAAGCTGCTTCCGCCATTGCTTATTTTTTTGCCGGTCATGGCCTCATGCTTTCCAGTCATAACCTGGCGCACCGCCTATAGGCGACAAGCCATCCGAGTTTCAAATTGAGACAACCCAGAAGTAGGACTGGCTGGCGCTTTGGGTAATCCTCACTACAACATTTGATGGAGCCGCCGGAAATGCGTCACTATCCTCGTGATAGCAGCTGGATAGATGCCCGTCATTCCCGCCTGCAATGACGGGCATCTTTTTGAATCTCGGGGCCGCTCGATATGTACGCCTTTTGAGGAACTACTTTCTTTGCATTCGGCAACTAGATTTATTTCTAGGAAGGAGTGCTAAGATGCCAAAAGAGCACACAAGCCCGACGCAAAATAACCCCGGTAAGCTTGTTTCCGAGGGCGAGGCGCGCCGGGATTTTTTGAAGAAGGCTGGACGCTTTGCTGCGGTGACGCCTCCGGCTATTACATTGCTGCTCGGCACGAGCTTGAGTTCCAGGGCGATTGCGAAGTCGGGAGGATCACGCCCGGGCAACGGCTGGGGCGACAAGAACCACATTCACCTCGGCTCATCCGGCTCGGGTCCCAAGCCAAAGATTTTCAAATCCGGCAACGGAAAGATTTTTAAAACCGGAGGATCGCGCGGCGATAGCTACGGCGGCGGAGCCCACGGGGGCTCGAGGGGTGGCGATCCCAACTAATGCTGGGGAGAAGTAGCCTCTCTCCCTGGGGCGTGGCGGCATGCCTCGCCATAGCGGCGCGATTCGCCTACGCGCTTACGATTTCTGAAGCTGCGCCGCCATCGGCGCAGTCGCCGGTTGCACGTTGCGAGTTCTTCCTGTTGATGTTGAAGTCGCGCGAAGGCCGAACGGCCTACAAGGCGGTCAGCGTGACCGAACAGGCCGATCCTCCGGAGGTGACAATCGCGTTTGAGATGCGCAACAAGGCGGCGCGTGCTCCTGTTCGCACGAACGGATCCTGTGAATTCGATCGAGATTGGCGCCATATCACCTCCTTTACCTTGGACGGCCGGCGCAGCCAGATCTTCTAGGCCTGCCCAGACTGCCGTGGCTGCCGAGTTCCGCTGGGCCTTTCCTGCCGCGTGGGACCAAGGTCCAATCCTTCAATTCAAAAGTCGCATCGACGAAACATATTGCGCGCTATGTCATTGGAGTCGGAACTGGCGAGTAATGTCCCTTCATCGTCAGTTAGGTTTTGTGACGATCACCCGCCGCGACCTGCGAAGCGGCGGGTGTTTCATTGCCGGGAGGAAGCGCGTGCAACTGGGCGAGATGATTGCCAACCTCTGCGCCGCCATCCTCCTGATGTGCCTTGTCGCCACTGTGTTCTTTCTGGCAGGAAAGCCTCTCTGGCCTGATCAAGAGGCAAAGATGGTGATCCTTCTGCCGCCGGACGCCATGACGACCGCGTCAGTCGCGAGGCCAACCCACCCGCGATTACCTGATCACATCGATGCCGGCTTAGTAGAGCCAAGGCCTGATTAGCGCCCCCTAGGAATAGCGCGCGGCCGCCGGTCCGATGAGACCTGATTCACTATTCGTTCATGATATTAGCGTACGCTGATAAGCAGGCATGGCAAGTACCGCGATCAGCCCGGTGATGGCGCGGATGGCACATGGCTATGGCCCCAGCGTTGATCCACCCTCAGCGCTGGGGCCTCGGCCCGTACCTTGTTCCGAGCTCAATTCTGATCTGCATGAGCTGAGTGCCATTCGGATCTCGGACCGTGCACACCGGGTCGCGGTATTGAGTTAGCGGTTGCCCCGCCACCATTTTCCGAACAATCTCGAGCGCCCTTTCCTTGGCCGACTCAGAGCCGGGAAGTAGGACACCGCGTGCATCGGGATAGACATCACCGGTGTCGGACACATCAAAGAAGAAATGAGGCATGGTGGGCTTACCTCGCATGTGCGGGAAAGGTCACTTAATCATTTCGTAAAACCTGGCCTGACAAGGCACTCGGAAGAAAGGGGGCGACCCGGCCTGCATGCAGGGGAGTCGGGGGACGACTTGAGCGGGACAGGCCGGGCCGCTTACCCCGTTACGAGCCGGGGCAGATGCACATTATGCGCCGCTTTCGCAGCGACTGACATTAATATTTTCTAAGGCTTAGCTAATAAGACCGCCGCAGATTATTTTGCCGGAGGCCAGCTACGCTCTCCGTCGCTTAGAAAACGCTCTCAGTAGGTCAGCTTCGTCGGTGGTGCCGTCATCAAAAGCTTGGAAGACTTCCCTAGCAAGATATTCCCGCTGTTCGCGATCCTTCTTGGCTAGGCGTCGCTCGTCGCAGAATCGTTTAAACACCCGCTGGAGCATGTCCAGATCAGCGGGCCCGTAAACGCCACTGCACGACAATGACATGACCGCCGCCCTCGGCGAGGCACCTGGCCATTGTCTCACAGAACGGTCCCTTTGTGGAACGGATTCAGGCCTCAGTGATTAAACAAAGGAGCGGTCGGTTCCTTGGAATGTAGCCGTCTCAGTGGCAACCTAAAAAAGCCCGTCGCTTACGCTCAATTAGCTGCGACGGGCTTTCCGTTGGAACCAGTTTCGGCCGTCGGCGTTGCAGGCCACTGGGGTTTTTCCAACTGGTTTTTCAATGTCGGAGCTTAAACAAGATCCTCGCGGGCGCGTGCAGGCACAGACCGAATTTAGCGTGCAGTTCCTTAGGCAGCAAACCGGCATTACCGAAGCCCAGGCGCGCGACCTTATCAAGATGCTCGGCAATGATCCGAATTCGCTGCTTCGCGAAGCCCGGATCTTAGCGAAGGAATAGGAAAAAGAGTCCGCAGAAGAGCCCGCCGCATCTCCTCCGCGAGCGGGCTCTTTGCGTCGGGACCGGCCCGACAGGCGCGCTCGGACCGTCTCCCGGGAGCTGCGCCCAGCCTGCCGTGGCTGCCGAGTTCCGCTGGGCTCTCCTGCCGCGTGAGACCAAGGTCCCATCGTTCAATTCAAAAGTCGCACGAAGTATCGCCCGCGTTTCCGTGAGACGCCGAAACGCTCTGCGAGAAGCTTATTCTTCCTCGTCGAGGCGGTGCAGGATCTCGCGATAGCGGCTGCACACGGCGGGATCCGCATAGTAGTCCACTTCCGTCTCAACGATCTCGTCAAGGCCTAGTCCGGGAAAGTGTGCCTTGACTCTTGCCAGGACGTCTCGCGCCTGCCTGACCTCGCCGAGTTCGGAATGGCACACGATAAGACGAATGAGCGACCACGGCGGTACACTCGCCATTTTCGCGTAGCAGGCCGTCGCCTCGCGATAGCGTCCAGCCGTCGTCAGGATGATGCCACGAAAATCGTCATACCATCCCACGGCGTATGGGTCGCGGCGCTGGGCTTCGTCTATTTCAACCAGCGCCTCATCCGGCCTGTCGGTGTAGTTCAGGTGGATCGCCCGGATACTGAGAATGAACGGATCGTTCGGATTGAGCGCCACCGCCCGGTCGAGACTGATTTCGGACTGCCTGAATTGGCGCAGGTAAAGAAGCGCAAAGCCGCTGGCGAGGTGCGCATAGGCTTCGTCCGGGTCGAGCTGCAATGCGGTTCCTGCGATCTGAAGTCCGGAATGCAGGTGACCGGGATTGGTGGAGATCCAATAGAACTTGATGGACTCCACGAAGCCGAGCATAGCGTGGGCGGCAGCAAACTGCGGATCGAGCTTGACCGCCTGGCGCAGAAAGGGCTCCGCTTCGAGCGCGGTTTCATAGACGGCCGCGAGCTGCAGCGCCCGCAAGTAGAACTCGTAGGCCGACATGTTGCTCGTCGGCCTGGCCCTGGCGCGCGATGCAATCGCGGTTCTGGCCTGTCGGGCCAGGCGGGCCGCAATCATATGGGTGACTTCATCCTGGATGGCGAAGATGTCGTCGAGTTCCCGGTCGTAGTGCTCGCCCCAGATATGAGCCATGGCGGACGCGTCGGTCAGTTGCACGGTGATCCGCACGCGGTTCTTCATCTTCCGCACGCTGCCTTCGACGACGTACTGGACGCCAAGGTTCTTTGCCACCTCGGCCAGATCATTCGCCTTGCCGCGGAACTGGAAGGAGGAGTTTCGCGCAATGACCAGGAACTCCTTGAACTTGCCCAGCTCAGCGATGATGTCCTCGGTGATTCCGTCGCTAAAATAGTCCTGCTCCGGGTCGCCGCTCATATTGTCGAAGGGGAGTATGGCGATGGAGGGCTTCGACGGTGCCGCAGTGTCTGCCGCAGCCACGAAAGGCCTGGGGCCAGTATATTTATAGCCGCGACCATGCACGGTTGCGATCATCTCGGCAGGCAAAAGCTTTCGAAGCGCCGAAATGTGGACCTGCAGCGTGTTCTCCTCAACAACCAGGCCGGGCCAGACCGTATCGAAAAGCTCGGTCTTGCCGATCACCTCGTCGGGTCTGTCCAGCAACATGGCGAGGATATCGAAGGAACGAGCCGAAAGCTCCACGGGCCCATTCGGTCCCAGCAGCCGCCGTTCGGCGCGTTTCAAACGATAGTCCCCAAACTCTAGGTCCATCGGCCAAGCCCCCTCCCTCGCGGACACGATAATCCAAGATGACCCTGAAGGCGAACTTCAGGGCTGTTCAGGACTCTTCAGGTCCCAGCCAAGGACCTGACCGGAAAGCGGTGTCATTCTCACCGTCAGAGGAGGACACCATGACCGATACCTCCACCACCGGCCGCATGATAAATCGACCCCTTGCCCTGCCGCGGCTGAGCTTTCCAAAGCTTGCAATCGGCGCATCGCTCAAGGCCATTTCGGTTCTGGTGGGCAATTCGGTCAAAATGAGCTACGTGGACCCCTACACCGGTATTGGCCGCCAACCGCAGATCGTCCCGAACGACGATCTCCAAGGCCGCGATCCCAGTTGGTGATCCGCAAGGTCTTGCCGGGCGGTCCGCCGCAACCTTCCGGGCGGCGCGGGACACTTGCCGCCGCCGCATTTGATCCTTGGCTTCAGATCCCATTCCATTGCAGGAGCGTGAGGCCCGAACCGATCGCGGAGCTGCGTCAGATCGAGCCGCTGATGCCGATGGCAATCCAGGCAGCCGCCGCTGACAGACATGCCCGCGTCGATCAGTTCCTGAAGCGTCCACCCGTTGCCCATACCCAGTTATGTAGGCTGGTAGTGTCTCAGTTTGAAATTTGAGGCGGCGAAAGCCGTTTCAGCCTTCCCCAAACTCCTATATGCTCAGCGCTGCTATGGATCACAGGAAAACGACCCTTGAGCGCGCATTCGAACTCGCCAAGTCTGGCGTTTACGCCAATTTTGGTGAGGTGCGTACAAAGATCAAAAACGAAGGCTACGACATTCGTCAGATGGTGGGTGGCTTGAGCCTTCGCAAGCAGATCAATCAAGTAATTCAAAGTGCGAGAGCGAATGCCAACTGTGGCGTTGGAATCTCAGAGGCAAGAGCCCGCTCGCCTGAGGGGGTCGAACGGGCTCCCGTGGGGGAGCGCCCCAGCGCGACGGGTGAACCTCGTGCCGGAGACACACGCCGCGACACTTAACCGGGACACTGGTAGGAATGTTCCCTGCTGCCCCGATGCGACCGAAGTCGCAGGAGCCGACGCTTTGGTCCCTACGCTGAAACAAAAGGCCAATTGCCTAGTTTGATCGATGCCGGCGAGCGTGTGTGTGTTCCCTATCGTCGGCGGCATGAGAGCTGTGGATAGATGCCCGCAATCCCGTTGCCTGGGGTGGCGGGCATCTGTTTGGACCTTCAAGGGCGCTCCCGAGTTCCGGACATCGTTGCGACATGTACGCCTTTGGGGAACTACTTTCTTTGCATGCCGCATCTAGGTGATTTCTAGGAAGGAGCACTGACATGCTAAATGAGAGCACAAGACCCACGGAAAAGAACCCCGAAAAGCTTGTTTCAGAGGGCGAGGCGCGCCGGGATTTTTTGAAAAAGGCAGGGCGCTTTGCCGCGGTGACCCCTCCAGCCATTACGATGCTGCTCGGCACAAGCTTGAACTCCAAGGCGATTGCGAAATCGGGAGGAACACGCCCGGGCAACGGATGGGGCGACAAGAACCATGTTCATTCCGGTCCTCCCGGCTCTAAATAACAGAGCGTCGCCCCGCGGCGGCAGAACGAACCGCGTGTCGAGTGACGTGCGCATGTGGCGCGAGGCTGGGAAACTTGCCGCATCGGGCGACTTTGAAGGGTGGCAGGCCATCGAACGGGAGCTTCGTAGCAAAGGTTTCCCGCGCGCCAAGCTACTGCTTGATAACGATCGGGTCCGCGACAAACTAGATGAACTCTGTAAGGGCGCACAGAAGAAACGTGCCGATGCCAACCGGGCCTAAAGGCCAAAAGCGCCCAGCCGGACGTGATCGGCAACGAGCCTACTCTCTCTATATTATGCAACCTTCTGCTCGCTGCATCATTTGATAGAACCGAAACGAGGCGGTAGGAGAGAGATGGGTGCCTGCCGTTTTGCCAGAAGTGATGGGAATCTGTCTGGATCTCGGAGCGTCTCGAGGGCTGGTGGTGCTGGCGAGGATGAGTCTGTTTCCCTTGAGCGTGGCGGCATGTCTGGCGATAGCAGCGCCATGCGTCTACGCCGTCACAATTTCCCAACCTGGGCCGCCACCGGTGCAGTCGCCGGCCGCTCGTTGCGAGTTCTTCCTGTTGACGCTGAAATCACGCGAACCCGGAATGGCCTATAAAGCCCTCAGCGCGATCGAAGAGGCCAATCCTCCGAAGGTGACAATCCGGTTTGAGGGGCGCAACAAGGCGCGTGCTCCTGTCCGCTCCAACGGATCCTGCGAATTCGATCGAGATTGGAGCCATATTACCTCCTTTACCTTGGACGGCCGGCGGAGCCAGATCTTCTAGATCTGCCAGGCGAGTGCCGCCAAAAAGTCACCCTCAACGCTGGGGATTTTCATCCTCGCCGCTCACCACTGGCTCGCCCGATTCAACCTTGATCCTCATGATCGGGTGCCCGCGTATATCGCGGATCGTGCAAAGCAAATCACGGCTATCGTCCTTCGGGTGGTGCGTTCCGACGATAAGTCTCGTTACGATCTCGAAGCCGCGGAGCTTGGCCGCCTCTTCGTCTGCGAGGGTAACGCCGCGCGCATCGTGGTAGACCTCTCCGCCATCGGAGACATCAAAGAAAAACTTGGGCATAACGGCCTATAGCCTCGCATTTGCGAGAAAGGTCCACTCACATTTCATACCGGTGGTAAAACGGGGCTTGCCGTAGAATGGCCCGAAAGCCCGCCGCACCTCCTCCGCGAGCGGGCTCTTTGCGTCGGGACCGACTCGACAGGGCGCGCTCAGAGCGTCTCCCGGGATGCGCCCAGGAACCGAACTTCAGCCGCCGAGGTGTTCCACGACAAACAAAAAGCCCGCCGACCGGAGCCGATGGGGCCGGGATTAGTTCATCCTGTTGGCAGGCGATGCTTACGGATCACCCGCCTTTGTTGATACCTTCAGAGCCAACAATTGCACCCAGGATCGCGTCGTAAGCACTTCCGATCTCGTCCTCGATCTCGTGCTCGGAAATGCCCGCTTCCCTGGCATCGGTGAACAGCTTAGCCGTCAACTCCGCGATCGAAATAATATCGGCACCAACGTTCCCGCGCATTACGTTGTCGGTCATCCACTTGCCGTAGAATTCTGCTCCACGTTCGCTCATCTTACCGCTGTTCTTTCAAGAAATGAGCCTCGCGAAGCAGCGGTTCCCAATCGATACCGAACCCCCGGATTAGATCCTGCGCTTGCTCCGTGGTAACGCCTGCTTCCTGGGCCAGGCGACCCGCCAGCAAGTCTCTGGCGGCCTCATCGCCCTCGGCCAAGCCGCCCTCGCGGTGCTGCATCGCCTCGAAGATAACTTCGAACACGCTGTCGACCTCTTCGTGGAACTCTTTGGGCCTGATGCCTTCACCCTTCGCAGCCGCCATCAGCTCATCGACAAGGTCGCTGATGGCAAGGGGATCATCAGTGATGACGTTTGGCAGATGTTCTGCCATCCACATGTCCAGGAACTCCACGGCTCGGGCGCTCATACTAAGTCAAGCTGGCCGGCTGCCTTAGGTTCCTTCCTCGAAATCCTGCAGCGTCGCATGGCGAAGCGTGTGCTCGCCGCGAAGGAACTTGACTCGGCCGGTGATGCCCGGTTTCACCCACTCCACTTCATCAGCGAAGGCGCTCGGCACACGCTGGGAAGGCTTTGCGGCCCTGGCCTCTTGGACACGCTTCCACAGCCGTTCCCTGAGGGCACTGGGCAGCGTTATAAACGCCGTGCCGGCATATCGGCCACCGCGCGCCATGATCGCCGCAGCGGGCTTCCCAGGCTCTCGCTTGATACCCAGCAGTTCGAAGTCGCCGATATCCCAACATTTGGTCTTCACCCAAGACTCAACCCTGCCGCTTCGGTATGGGCTCCCGCGTCGTTTCGACACCATGCCTTCCAAGCCCATCCTCTCGACGGCTTCGAAGAACGAGGCGCCACCGCCCTCAACATGGTCGCTGTATTGGATCATGTCCTTGGCTGGCTTGACCAGATTCCAGAGCTTCGCCTTGCGCTCGATCAGCGGCAACGAGCGCAGATCCTCGCCATCGATGTACAAGATGTCGAAGGCTACGAATGCTAGCTGCTCCGCGTTCCATGTCATGCGGGAGTGCATCCGCTGGAAGTTCGGCCGACCATCCGGCTCCGGCGCGATCATCTCGCCATCGATGATGAAGGACTCGGCGGGAAGCTTTTCAGCCGCGGCAACGATCGGCCAATACCGCTTCGACCAATCGTGCCCATTCCGAGAGAAGGCCCGCGCGCCGGCCCAGTCGAGAATCACTTGGGTGCGGTAGCCGTCGTATTTGATTTCGTGCACCCATTCGTCGCTGACCGGCGGCGTCTCGACCTGGATGGGCTCCAGCGGCTTGATGAACTTCAGCCGCTCTCTGGCGTTACGCATGCACACATACCCCAACGGCGATAAAAGCCGCGCAGCAGCCTTCCGGTTCCGGGTATTTTAGCGAAATTGTATGTAGTATCCGTTATTCGCGGTCTACCCCGCCAAGCTTCCTTCGCGGTGCTCCATCGCGAAGATCACTTCGAAGACGCTGTCGACTTCCTCGGTGATCTCGGCGGCCGGGATGCCTTCTCTCTCAGCCGCCTTCATCAGCTCGTCGGCCAGGTCGCTCACCGCGACCGGATCATCAGTCATCGCGTTCGGCAGGTGCTCTGCCATCCATCGGTCGACGAAGTTGATACCGCGTGTGCTCATTGAGCATGAATCGCGCAGACTCCACTATGTTCCCGACCCGGCCGCACGCACCGGCTAAAGAGGCGGTCACCCGATCTCCAATGTTGAGAACCGGGCTTGTTGATGTATGTTAATGGCAAAGATCTAGCGATCATGTTCCCCGTCTGTAGAGGGCCGGTGCCATGCTCGAAAACAATCCTCGCCCGTTTCAATCTTCCCACGACAAGCGCGTCCTCGATTCATCGAGAGACGCTATAACGCGTTCGAGGGAACTGCTGCTCAGGACAAAGCTTGCCACCAAACGCGCGGCGGGCATCCAAGCCCGCATCGAAGAGTTGAAGAAAATTCCTGGAGCACGGCAGGAAGTCAGGTCCAGGGTTCCCGACTAAGCGGCTTGATCCGAAGCCTTTGCGAGCAGCCGCGAAAGATGCAGTTCGTGAAGCTCTTGCATGCTTTCCAGAAGCGCAAAGAAATCGACGGCGTCGGCGGTCGGCAGTTCGTCACGCTCCAGTTGGGCTATGCGCTCGCGCTGCTGCGCGAGGTGATGTCTACCCAGCCGGACATGCCTTCGGACCATGCGGATATCGTCGGAAAGCGTCATTCGGGACAACGGCGGCGCGTTCGAGACGTTCCGCGACCCGCCGCTAAAGAGCGGGAACAAGGCGGCAACGGTGTGTGTCTCCTACTCAGGAGGACCAACATGGCAGACGACAAGAGCAAGCGTGACTTCCGCGACCGTGATCGGGTTTCGGCCGATGGATACTGGGAGGTGGAGTATTTCGCCCAGAAGGTCGGGCTCACCCCGCAGCAGGTGCGCGAGCTGATCAGGAAGCACGGCAATGACCGAGCAACGCTCGAGCGCGAGGCCAAAGCCGTAGGGCGGCGGTGACGCCATTGGGTCAATTCATCTCGCGCTTCATTCTCTGGGATGTGGCTTTGGATTTCCGCAGGCTTTTCCTCATCTAAGGGTTCGGGGTTCGCTACTGATGTGCCGCGAAAGTCCGAATTGTCGATCTCCGACCGCTCGGTCCTCGCCCCATTAGCCAAGCCCAGTCCGTCCCCAGGACGGCTTGTTTCCGGCAGCGGGACTCTCCAAGGACGGCATCCATCACGAGATTTCGATTAGCGAGCGAGACGCGCCTTCAGCGCGGCGTCACGCTCATTACCTGGTCAGTTGAAATCCTCCCGATCTTGCGGAGGCGGAGCGGGGCGGTGTAATCGCCTCCCCGACTTTTTTGAGGATTCGTGATGGCAATTCTTTTTCCTAATTCCGATGTGCTGCTCAGCGCCGCTGAGGTTCAAAAGCGCGTGAGGGACCGCAGAGAGTGGCAGGCCCAGATTGCCGTCTTGCAGAAGCAGGTGGTTGAAACGGAGGAGTGGCTCAACCATGTCGCCAAGGTGATTGGTCCTGAAAGAGCCAATCAACTGATAGGTGATGTTTTGCTGCCCACGCAGGTGAGCACATCAAATGAGGCGATCCTACCGTCTGAGCAGCATCCGCGGCGCTCCCCCATAGGAGACGAGATTAAGAGGTTTTTGAAGACCCAGACGAATGGCGCGACGCGTCGTCAGATTATCGGCCATCTCTTGCAAATCCAACAATTTCAAAAGGTGGTCGAGCGCAATAACACGAGCGTCGACAATGTGTTGTCTCGCTTGGTGAAGCGTGACGAGCTTCGAAAGATTGGGACCATCTATAATTCGCCTGAGGCATCACCAGATGAAAATAGCGGCTTCAAAGAGGCGACAGCTGTGCCATCGGAGTCGAGTGCGTCAAGTCCTAGCTCGCCAGCGGGCCATGATGGCGCTTCCACACCCACGGAGGTCAGCAACGCCCAGCATGCCTCTGGCGGCGGTCCGCTGACCTCGACCGCCTATGTCGGGCTTGACCCAGCTGCAGTCCCACCGGACGGTCCTCCAAACAACTCGCTCAATCCGGCCACCCCATCCGAAGCCCCGCCTAAAACTCAAACTCCGCGAATTGACTTCGGAGGCCCACGGGAACTTCCTCCTCCAACTAAGTCGCTGTTTCTGCCACCGGAATCTTGACCCAGCCGCAGCTTCACCGGAAGCTCAATCCAGCCACAGTATCTCGCCCCCGCGAAGACTGAGCACTGAGGAGCCAAGCGGGATGCTGGGAGCAGCTCACATTTCACCGAGGGTCTATCGACGTCAATCCAGAAAGTTCACCAGGTGGTATCCCCCCTCGGCGCAAGCTAGTCTAGAGCGCTTCCTTGGCGGCAAACGCTTCGACCCATGCCTGCACCGTTCATTCACCCGCTTCGAAGTCGGAGGGTTCTAGAGAGTGAGTTGGTCATGCGTGAGTGGGTGCGTGAGTGAGTGGGTGCGTGAGTGAGCGATTGGAAGTGATCGATTGAGAGAGCGAGTGCATGAGTTAGTGAGACACGAATGGCCGAAGACAGGGCTTGGGAGCCCATTCATTATCAAGCGGATTATCATGAGTAATCACTGGGCGATTATCATGATAACTAGGATGCGCACCGCATCATCCTCCGCTCCGCCGCACTGCGCTTAGGATGCTTCCGGCTCACCTGACTGGTATGGATTCCTGAGTCTCAGCAAGGGAGTTCGTTCCATTGGTGCCTTCTTTCTGGACATGGATCGACGAGAAAGCATCAGCCGCAGTACGCCAGCTCGTCCTGCCGTGCAGCCTGCAGCGAACTCCTATCCCTCCCCGTGACGATGATGATGGACAAGGACGGCAACCCGACCGAGCTGGAGATCGACGCCGTCACCCTCCTGGCCGGCGACCGCAATGTCGGCTGGTATGAGATCGACGTCAGGGAAGAATCCTGGGAGCGGCCCACATTTCACTGAGGCCACCATACTTTTTCTGACCCACCCCTCTTGCCAGACCCCCCTCCTGTAAGTTAGAGGGCTCCTGCCCTCTACGGCACGCCACAAGCCTACCTCTGCATTTCTCCCCCGTATTTTCTTTAGAAAGAAAATAATAAGAGAGAGATACGGACGGGCGCAGCTATGACTGAGTTCAGAGAACTCAGTGGTTCGAGCTGAGGGAACCCCACCAAACATAATCAACATAATATTATTTAGTTAATGTTATCTGGTAAATATTATCGCGGTATTTATAAAAGCCCTATATAAAAATCCCCGCTATATTTTTTCTGGTTCTTATTTAGATAATATTATATTTATTTTCTCTGGCTCATTATCTCCATAACGCTTCGCCGGGATCCCCCTCACCGCATTTCCCTGCGGTGCTCGCTGCGCTGCGCTCCTCGGGATGCTCCCGGGAGACCCGGCTACGCTTGGAGCTCTTCCCCACTGGCTCGGGGGAATGAGGCTTGTTCGACATCGAGGGCTCGGCTCGAAAGCACTCGCAGCAAGGCCGCTTGGACGAGAGTGATCATCGTCCTGCTCGCGAGAGTCCAACTGGCCTGTGCCTCGGCTCGAGCCCTCAGCTCGCTGCGTGCTCTCGTTGAAGTGATCGATGTCGAACTTGTCGCGAATAGCCATGGAGCTCCGCTCTGTTGGCCACGCGAGGGCCCCACAGGGATATGCTTGACGCTCTCAGTCTGCTGGCTCGCAAGCGGCTTCGGTGCGGAGGCTTCTTTCCATGGCTCCAGAAGAGGGAGGCTTCCCCCGCATTTAATCGCAGTACGAGATTTCTGATAGGTAGGTCCGACACCATATCACACCAGGGGTCCACACCCCTGGTTCGAACTACCCCCCGGGTGTCTCTGGTCACACAAACACACCCTCCCCCGGTCTTCTTTCTGGTTCCCTGCTTTGCTTCCGTTCCTTTTCCCTGGTTCCGGCGCTTCGCGCCCTTCGGGCGTCTTGGGATCAAGACGACCATGAGCCAAAGGAGGCGATGATCATAACTGCACGCATGTTCGCTGGTCGCCTCGAGGCAACCTCGACGAGACCACGAACCCTCACGACAAATAGACACAGGCGGCTATCTTGCCGCCGGTTTTCGAAACACTCGGGAGGCTAGATAGTCTCTCGCCCAACCCGAGAATTGCATCGATAGTGCAGCGTGTGAGGTCTGCGCACGCGGACATCGACGACTCACCGCCTTGAGCAACGTTTGTGAACGTTGTCGCCTATAGGTTAGAACTCAGCTTCCTGGTTCGATCGGCGCATCCGGGAAAGCTGTGCTGCCAGTTGCATAGCCTCCGACACCCGTCGGCTCGGGCCTTGCTTCTCAAATTGTTTGCAGCTCGTCCTATATCCGGAGATCCGCCTGCCTGAAGGCGAAAGCTTATTCGATACGAATTCGATCTGCTGGGCCTCGAGCACGAGCCAAACCAGCATCCGTTCTGAAGGCCGGGCCAGGTACAGGACGCATGTCGGCTCTGCCTTTTTTTAAACCTTGTGATGTCCCGATAGGTGCAAGCGATTAGCTCACCGGCCGCGCTTGGCTGTCGAGTATGTGGAGAATCTGCTCACAGGTCTCATGGACACTGTAGCCATCGGTGTAGAACGTTGCCGTCGCCAGCAGCGCATTTGATGGGTGCTCCAGGAATGGCCGGTTTAATGCGACAAAATCCGCCCTTTCGTCGTCCGGTACCTCAGCTCTAGCGCAAAGGATGTCCAGCGATCGCTCCATATCTGGCGAGGGCAGCAGGTAAACGACATGTGAAGCGCGCTTGACCGCGGTCTGGACGCGCGCCAGAAGCACGTCGTCCTCATAGACCGAGTGACCTGCGCCGAAGTCGATGATCGTATCCGGATAGTCGAGAAGCACCTGCTCCACCGCATACGCCTCGAACGGTTTCCAGTAGTCGAAACGTGCACGCCAGCCCATTGCCTTGACACGCCGCCGCTCTTCCCGCTGGTCATAACCGATCTGGTAATAGTATCCCCAGCGTACGAGATCGAGCGGGATATTGCGCAGTGACAAGCGGTCGGAGAGGCGCTCCGCAATCGTGGACTTGCCGGAGCACATCGGCCCTATCAGCACTAAACGTGTCATTCTAAACCAGCGTCCACCCGAGGATCGGCTTGTTGCGGTAAAATTGTCACCGGTTGCTTGCATTCGCAAGCCCACACCGTCGGCAACTCGTCGCCGCCGGGGCTGCCTTGCGACGACTTGGGTGGCGACGGTGCTTTCCATGCCAGGGATGTCGATTTCTTCTTCACAAGGCGTACACTCGCCCTGATGTCGGACCAGCCTGGGTGGTTCTTCGCGATCAGATCCAAGCTTACTTCCTGGCTCAGGACGAGGTAATCATCCGGCTTGGCGAGCCGTGCCGGCAACTGCATCGAGCAACTCGTGGCCGGCTTGCTCGACGGTCAACGCCTCCAGCCCTTGCGCCGAACTCGTGAGCATTTTTACGATCCAGTTTAAGTCACCTGCCCGCTCCATCTGGCTCTGCATAGCTTCGAATTGCGCTCAGAAATCCCGCGGCTGATGTGCCGGATTCTGCCGGCTCGCTAGAAGCCAAAGCACGCGTCAACACCTTGCGGTCGGATCCAACCCGCAAAGGCTGCTTGTCAGGCGCCTCACTGGCACCGTAGGAGCCATCCAGGGCTCAGGCACGAGATCCATGCGGACGGACGTACGCTCCTCTGAGAGCCCGTCTGCGGCGGCTTTGACATCACGCTTTCAGTCCTCGACCAGGTGTGTGGCGGAGAAGTTGGTTTCGCACCTGATCCGATGACCCAGACGCGCATCAAGCGGAGAACCATAGACCTCATAATCAGCACAAGCCGAAAAGCGAACCAGGAGCAAGGAGGAGATACTTCGCCCAAATCCCTCTGACCTGTCGGACCACATTTTATTGTGGGCCGGAAGAAACCGCCTTGTCAGATCATTGACACGCCGCTAAAAAATCCTCGATCCCTTCACCGCCCCCGCCTTTCCGCTTTCAAAACCAAAAATGTGCTCCTAACGTTACCAATTATTAGATTATTCAATAATCCGCCGGTCATTATCTAAATAATCCGCCGATATTTACTTGTAATAATTACATCGATAATCGGCGATTATAACTTTATTAACCCTCCTATCGTTATTCTAGATAATCATTCTATGCGTATCTTGATAATCATTTGATTATAACCTTCATAACTCTTCGAGTATTTACCTTCGGAATCTTCGATCGTAACCTTTATAATCCTCCGACCGTTATATAATACGCGAGATAATGCCGACGCGTTCGAAGTCGTTGGGAAGACGAGGGCGAGCCAGCTTCGCGCAGCGTCCCTAGCGAGCGCAGCGAGCCGGTAACGCGGGAGTGAGGCTGGCGAGCATTATGGAGATAATATTCAGAGGGATTTTGTAGATAATTCCTTCGTTGACTCCACCGGTTGCTCGGCTGGAATTTGACGTTCTGGGTTTCTCGACTCTATACCTCGCACCCGGCCCGAGAATGGCAATTCAGCTCCTGGTTCCATCCATCGATCATTGACCGCGGTTCCCGGTTTCCTTGGTTCGCTTGGTTCGTGCCATGCAGGTTGAGAAGAACTTCGACCCAACCTGGCTCGGCTCCTGCCGACACTGTCGGTTGGATATCTTTAAATTCCCATCCGACCTGTAAGCCAACCGGAATATTCATCGACCTAAACCCAGCCTAACGCCTATCGGATCTGACCTGCCCTCTCTCGAAAGTTGGGCCAAGTCGACTTTTTCATAGACCCTCCGTCCGCAGAATTGTCAGTGGCCTGTTGCAAACCTGGTCGCGGGCTTTCTTCCGACGCGCTCGAGAACGATACGAAGCACCCTGCCGGAAGGCTCCGGCGTGATGAGCAGCTGAAATTCCATTGCTTTCTTTGGCTTGGGATCGCCCAGGTCAGAGCAAAATCAGCAACTATCATCATCGGAGTCTACGCCGTGAGAATCCTCGAAAGTTCGCAATTCATTGAACCTCGTTCCCGCACCAGCCGTCCGCGGATCACATCCTGGTGCCTGCTTTTCGGTCGGCAACCGGCCGAACACTTGGTGGTCGACAAAGAAGGCGCCGAAAGTTCCCGAAACGCATCACTGTGGCCACCCTTTGACCCAATGAGTCGCCCAGAAAGTGGGCGGTCGGCTCTCCGACCGGACAACGGTCAAGCCAGCACTCGACGAGTTCTATGCCGCATCAGGATCTCGACCCGAGACTTCAGCAGCTCTCGAAAGCGGGCCTACAGTCTGCGGCGCAACCTGACGCCACGTCACCCAGCGGCAGGATATCAGCGGAAACGGACCAAGCTTCGTAGCAGCACTGCATTGCCCCTTCTGCATCTGTAGAAGTGACCGCATCGGGTTCCTAGCCACGCCGAAGGCGAAGATCCGGAAGGAGGTACAACCTCCCTGCTCCCCTTTTTTTGCTACACGACGGACTGTGGTCAGCAGCCGTCAGGCATCGTCGATTTGGAGGCTGGAAAGTTGAACTCTTTCCAACTTTCTAAATGATGTTGCGTCCCTTTCCGACGAAGTCGGCAAAAGGGAGCCTAAAAGGTAAGGAGCTGCGTGCACGTGGCGGCACGGGTACTTGGTCCCGATGATCGAAGGCCTGACCGACCCTTACGGGCATGCCATTGTCGGTCGGCTAAGTATCCGTGCAACCATGCCTCTTCTGCTTGGTCTAGGCGGTCTCATTACACCTAACCGAGATTGGTTCGCGTGAGGTGGACACCCGAACTTGTCATTGTGGCTAGTTTAAACGCCGAGCGGTCATAAAGGTTGATAAGCCGCCAAAACCGATCATTCACTGTCAATTTTCCAATGACCGAAATGGGGGCCGACCTTCACTCGTACTCGTGGGAAGGACGGCAAAGGGTCAAATCTGCCCGTTTAGCCACACGCCACCTGGGTCACGGATACGCCGCGCGCCGAATAAGGCTAAGCAGTTCGCTCCTTCGTTAAGGCGGCTCTTTACGGCGATGTGCCGGCGACACGAACGTGGCGTTTGCGCCAACAACCGAACAGAGTCAGAGAAGCTTGGAGGACGTCATCTGACTACGGAAAACTCTTCCTTTTCCCAGCCGGGAGCGCCGTAGACCGCCTCGTATTCGTCTTGGCGGCCCGGTGTTCTAAATGAATTGCGAAATATCGCCCCGCAGCCTGTCAGGTCCCTTGGAAAGGCCTTGCACAAAAAATCGCCTTGCACCCACGCAGTCCCGACGCGCGTCGTCTCGCCAACGATTTCGCGGACGGCCCCCTCGCTCGAGGTCGTGAGCTGCATGGGCCGAAAGTCAGGATATACCGTCTTTCCGCGGATCTCGTGTCCGAGTATGGAAGATCTTATTTCCGCACCGGTAAGCCGGTTCTTCGGATCCATGCCCCAGGAAAGCGGAAGATCGTGCATGCCTGCTCGGGTCAAGCCAACCAAAATGCGTTCAATATCGGCGGTGTTCTTGAACACCATGTAGTCTTGGGTAGCTAGCAGGTTTGGTTCGTCTCCAATTAACTTAGCAACAATCACCTTAAGCTGTTCCACAGCCGAGGCAGCCTTCTCGATGCGCCCCAGGTGCGCATATGCGGAAGCAAGGATCTGCAGAGCAAAGAGTTTGGTCAAGGTTCGGCCGATGCAAAGTCCATCGACTCGATCTCGCGAGCCGCATCCTCGAATTTTTCCTGGCCGAACGCGGCTAACCCGGCCTGATAGTGCCGGTAGTCCATGGACGAGTTCGGGTCGACGCGCGCGGCCGCATTGAGATAGGTCAGCGCGTCCTTCGGCCTGCCGTTGAAATTCAACGCATTGGCGAGCGAGAGATAGTTCTGAGAATCACTGGGATCGAGCGCTACCGACTTCAAGAGAACGGAGACCGCTTCGTCCGAGTTGCGCTCGCGGACCATCAGCTCCGCGACGAGTTGATAATAACCTGGCGAAGGATGCTTGGCCGCCGCCTCGAGCGCTTCGTACATCTTATTACGCGCCTCGTCATGCGAAAGACCCATCATCACGGCGCGGGTGAGGCCCGCCTCCCAATACAACAGGGCGAGCTTCGCATACGCAGCGCCAAAATTCGGGTCGAGTTGCACGGCGTGCTTCAGATTTTGCACCGCCGCGGCAAATGCATCTGCCGTCTTGTCGCGATTGGAAATGTCCAATGACCGCAGGTAAGCATCATAGGCGGCCGGATTGCTTGTCCCGCCAGTTCGGCCCGCCTGTGGTCCGTTGACGAGACGAAGCTCGAGCGCGCCTGCGATCCTGCCGACTACTTTGTCCTGCAGCGCGAACACGTCAGCCCACTGGCCATCGAAGCGCTCCGCCCAGAAGTGCCCACCGGTCGAGCAATCAATGAGCTGCGCGTTAATGCGCAAGTCGTCGCCGACGCGGCGAATCGATCCCTCAAGGAGGTACCGAACCCCCAACGCTGCAGCGATCTCCGCGGGGATCGTCTCCTTGCCTTTGTAAGCGGAAGCTGCGTTGCGCGAGATGACGAATAGGCCGGGTACACGCGCCAACTCAGTTGTCAGGTCCTCAGTGAACCCATTTGCAAGGTACTCCTGCTCCTTGTCATCGTTCAGGTTGTCGAATGGAAGCACAACAATGGAAGGTCGGGCGTCGACAGCTGCATCGGGCGCCGACTCGTCCGGCTGGGTAATTGGCTTCGAGATCCACCACCAACCGGACGCAAGACAGAGGGCGAATATCAAAGCTCCCGCAACCGCCGGGATGTGCCATGAGCGCGGTCGGCGGGGGGCGATGCCTTTGCCCGCCGCCCTCGAATCGGGCAGAACGGGCGGGAGAGCCAGCGTGACTTGGCCAATCACCGACTTCGTTTGATCTGCAGGTTTCGTCGCTGGCGCAGGCTTGGCTAGCGCCGGCTTGCCCACTTCCAGCGAATAGGCTCTGACCGGCTCCGCGATGTTCTTCAGTTGGGTGGGGCCGAGATCGGTGACGGCGACTTCCAGCCGCCCCTTCACCTGGCGGTAGGCGTCCTCAGACAGACAGATCGAGCCCGGCGCAGCGACGCCCTGCAAGCGCGCGGCGATGTTGACACCGTCGCCCATCAGGTCGCCGTCGCTCTCCTCGACGACATCGCCCACATGAATGCCGATCCGGAAAACGATGCGGCGATCCTCTGCCACGCCGGCGTTACGCTCGACCATGGCATTCTGGACTTCGATGGCGCAGCGCACTGCGTCGACGATGCTGCGGAACTCCACGATCGCGCCGTCGCCGGTGCGTTTGACGACGCGACCGTGATGGACTGCAATTGTCGGATCGATCAGGTCGCTTCGCAGGCTTCGCAGCCGTGCCAGGATGCGATCTTCGTCTGCGCCGGCGAGCCGGCTATAGCCGACCACATCCGAACAAAGGATCGCGGCCAGTTTTCGCGTCTCGCTCACAACGCGAGCCCCCAGCAAAATGGCAGATTAGCACAAATTCGCGACCAGAGTAGCCGTGTTCAGTAAGCGTAGGGCAAACCCGGGCATTGCGAACCGGATTCCCATTGTTCCCCTCCGGCCCAATCAAGACCTTGGACATGTCGAGCCCAAGTGTCTGTAATAGGCGCAAAGCTGCCGTCGAAGCGAACCCGCGTGACGCTGCAATCCATATCCTGCGGATCAGCCATGCTGAGCCTTGGGCAGCCCGGGTTCGAACGGCTTGGCATAGGCATCCCGCTAAAGACCTGTGGCCCAGCCTAACTAGCTCAGCCTTCACCACAGCCCTCGTCCTACCTGCCTGACCTGGAGGGCATCCATCCATCATCTCCCCGCAAAGAGCGGGAGATGCGTCCCAACCATGTGGCAACGAGAAAGAACTTTGTGCCGCTGAACACCCAATCCCAAACTGTGAGAGCCTCCATGCTGTTCAAGCTCGAATACGTCGTGACCCGTCCCAACAAGGACGGCACCCTTCGTTATTATTTCAAACGCCGCGGCCAACGCGTGATGCGAGCCGATGTCCGAACATTTCCTGGAACAGTGGCGCGCTTTGATGAAGCGGGGGACGTCCGACGATGGAAACTCAAAAGAGTCTTAAAGGGTACCAACCTCGCCTCGACATCTTGGTCAGGCTGGCATCGACGAACTACGCCGAGCCAGTCGAGACGAACTGAGCCCTGAGGCCAACGATCCGTGCGGCACCCACAGCAATTACTCCAGGTATTATCTCTATTTTCGAACCGATTACCTAGATAATATCCGAGATAATCCAACTAATACGTCCACAATAAAATGTGGGACGCGAACGCAATTAAACCTTGCTCGCCGAAACTGTCATGAATACAGCTGCAGACGCCAAGAGATACTCCGACTGACACGCAGGATCAGACTCAAGCACGAGCAAGGAGCACCTTGGTTCAGAAACTCAAGGGCGATGTCCGCATAAGCCAGCAGTATGCGCCAAGCCCAACAGAGACAACACAAAAAGGCATTACAGAGGAATCCATGAGCTACATCCAAAACACAATAACCCCTGCCTACGACGAGGCCTACGATGGCGGCACCATCACCTATGGCATCGCCAAGACGGAGACCGGCTTCAGCGTCTTGAAGAGCGGTTGCATGACCGGGGAGTTCCGCGACATCGCCGAGGCTCGCAAGCACGTCCATGACCAGGTCATCCAGCGCCTGAATGCTGCCCAGAAGCGTCTGGCGGAGTTGGAGGAGATTCTCACACTGCTCGGCGACGACCCGTCCGGCCTCGAACACTTTCGCGTGTGGCCACCTAATGTTTGAAGGAGCCTTTCGGCGACGCGGTGACGCCGGAACCGAAAATGCGAAGGAGCCGGCCCGCTGTGCCCGGTCTCGATAGGCGGAAAACGACTAAGCTCTCGGGCACAGGCCGGCATCTTCAGCGTCCCTACATCATACGGTAGCCCGCTCAATGGTCGCTACGACGTAGGCCAAACCACCAAGTTAGCATATCTCATTCGAGGGTTGCCTAAAAGCTATGAGCCACCGAGCCGCACGCATCACCTACGACGAGGTCACCCGCATAGTGAAAGCTGTCCGCGATGTCGGCCTCCCCATTGGCAAGGTAGTTTTCAATGGAGAATTACTTTCCGTTGAGATCGCTGACGATAATGGGGACAAGCCTGCTAGAAATCTTGCGAATGCCAGCACAGTTGCGCCGTTGCTGAGGAAGCCAAAAGCGGCAGCCTCCATGCCGATCAAGCTCGAATACCTGGTAACCCGCCCCAACAAAGACGGCACCCTTCGCTACTATTTCAAGCGCCGTGGCCAGCCTGTGACGCGGATCCATGGCGAGCCGATGTCCGAACACTTCATGATCCAGTACCGCGCTCGCCTAGAGTGGGTGGCACCAGACGGTGCAAATTCAGAAGAGCCTTAACGGTCCGGCCCCAGCATTGTGGTCCGCCACGGACGGAGGAGCCGCACCGAGCCAGTCGAGATGGACCGAGCGCTGAGGCCGAAACACCGCTTGCACGCCTGGCAACTGCTCGGCGTATTATCCCGATTATTTCCCGCCAATTATCTTTGATAATCCTCTATCTATTGCAATTAATAACTCACAATATAATGTGGATTGCCAGAGCACTAATTTCTTGCTCGCGAAATATTTCCTGTTTACGATTCCTGTTCGAAGCCGTCGCCAAGCTGCACACTAGCAACGGCGACCAAAAACTAGGCGGCTACCGAGCTGCAACTTACCAATCGGCCTGGCGCGAGGTCGTCAAAACCTCCGCAGCCGGATCGACTATTTGGATGAAACTAGATGACACGCTCCCTCGCCATCTCGCAGCGGCAAGCCCAGACTTTGATCCGGGCAGCCGAAGCAGAGAAAGCCATCGTTGAGGTCCAGGTCGGAAATACGACCTACCGCCTCATTCCCAAGTGCCACGCCCCTAAGTCGGCCGTGACTCCTGCCGAACCAATAGATTTCCGTCTTTGAGCGAGCACATGCCCCGCAAGCTGCCTCCCTTCGTGACACGCGAACGAAGCCGCCATGGAACGCTCGTGTTTTATTTCAGGAAGGGCAAAGGCCCCCGGACTCGTCTGCCCCTACTTGGCTCGCCCGAGTTCGAGATCGAATATCAAGCCGCCTTGGCTGGCTCACCGCCGCCCAGGAAGGCCGTGGCAGGTGTCGGGAGCCTTAAGTGGCTGATCCATCGCTACCGCGACGGCAGCGCTTACAGGGGCCTCTCGGAGGCCACCAAGAAGCAGCGCGACAACATCTTCAAGGGCATCATCGATAAAGCCGGTGATGTGCCCTACAAGGCCGTCACCCGAAAGAAGATCGTCGACGGCCGGGAAGACCGCGCGTCGACGCCTGCACAGGCAAGAAACTTCCTGGACGCCATGCGTGGACTGTTCCGCTGGGCACTTGAGGCCGAGCTCGTCTCGGTCGATCCGACCGCTGGCGTAAAGAATCCTCTGCGACCCAAGGGCGAAGGTTTCGCTGCCTGGACCGAGGACGACGTGATCGCCTACGAGGAGAAGTGGCCGGCCGGAACCAAGGAGCGAGTATGGCTCCACGTCCTGCTCTACACCGGTCTCCGCCGCGGTGATGCCGTCACGATCGGCAAGCAGCACGTCCGTAATGGCGTCGCCACCTTGCGGACCGAGAAGACCGGGACCGAGGTCCATATCCGGATCCTACCGGAACTGGCCGCCACTCTGGCCCAAGGCCCAACCGGAGACCTTGCCTTCATCGTCGGGGAGAACGGCAAACCGCTCACCAAAGAAAGCTTCGGCAACATGTTCCGTGTCGCCTGCAATGAAGCAGGGGTGAAAAAATCAGCTCATGGCGTGCGTAAAATTGGCGCCACCCGAGCGGCCGAGGCCGGCGCAACCATGCGAGAGCTCGAAGCTTTGTTCGGTTGGACCGGTGGAACTATGGCCTCGCTCTATACGAAAACGGCCGATCGGAAACGCCTGGCTATGGCGGCTTCGGAAAAGATCGAGAACGCCCAACGCCCGCACCTACCCAGTCCGGTACGGGAAAACGGGGAAAATTCGCAATGATTTCAATGACCAAGAAATCGAATGGTGCGGTCGAGAAGACTCGAACTTCCACGGGTTGCCCCACAGCGACCTCAACGCTGCGCGTCTACCAATTCCGCCACGACCGCACGTGGTAGGAGCCGGAACCGTCCGGCCCGGGGCCTGTAGCAAATCGTTTCCGGCGAAACAAGGGTGCCGTGCGGAATATTCGCTAATGCATGTCGCCCAAAAGTGCGTGGCGGTTTTTGGGAGAACGACATGCTCAGACAAAGCTCCTGGCGCAATGCTCCACAGCCTCGCCACGGGCCGGGCGAAACTGGACGTTTCAGCCAATTGCCGCCATATGAGGGGAGCATCGAGAAAGTTCCATGACAGAACGCAGCCAGATCGCCACGTCGTTCCTGCCCCTTCCCGGTTCGGCGCCGGTCGAGTGGGTCATCGAGCCCGGCCTGACGTCTTATCCCGACGCGCTCGCCTTCATGGAATCGCGCGCCGAGGCCATCCGCAATGGCGCTGCCGGCGAGATGGTCTGGCTGGTTGAGCATCCGCCGCTCTACACCGCCGGCACCAGCGCCCGTATCGAGGACCTCATCGACCCTGACCGCTTTCCGGTCTTTGCCGCGGGACGCGGCGGCGAATACACCTATCACGGCCCCGGCCAGCGCGTCGCCTATGTCATGCTCGACTTGAAGCGCCGGCGCGAGGATGTCCGCGCCTTCGTCGCCGCGCTCGAAGAGTGGATCATCGGCACGCTTGCCGCCTTCAACGTGCGCGGCGAGCGCCGCGAGGATCGCGTCGGCGTCTGGGTGGTGCGGCCGGATCGCCCTGCCCTGCCTGACGGCAGCCCCACCGAGGACAAGATCGCCGCCATCGGCATCAGGCTCAGGCGCTGGGTAAGCTTTCACGGCATTGCCATCAATGTCGAGCCGGAGCTTTCCCACTTCGGCGGCATCGTGCCCTGCGGCGTTTCGGACCATGGCGTGACCAGCCTCGTCGATCTCGGCCTTCCGGTCACCATGGCCGATCTCGATCTCGCGCTGAAATCCGCCTTCGAGGACGTGTTCGGGCCTGCCGCGGCCCCGGTCGCCGACCTGGCCCGAAGGGCAGGGTAATCCGGCGCGGCTACATCAGCCGCGCTGAGGCCCAGAGCACGCCATAGCCGTGGATGGCGAAGACCGCGAGCAGCGCGCCGGCCATGGCCAGGCGGTCGAAGGCGCGGATCGGCTTCAGCTCGTGGCGCGGTTTCACGCCGCTGCCGACCGTGAGCAGGCTGAGGACCGAGAACACCGTGCCGGCGACGAGCAGGAAGCTTGGCGAGAAGCCGGCGCGCCAGCCGAGCGCCAGCAAGGCGAACAGCAGCAGGAAGGAGGCAAGCGCCAGCGCGATCGGGCCCGGGCAGATCTGGCGCAGCACTTGGCCGCCGTCGAACTTCCACACCGGCACCAGATTGGCGATGTTGAACAGCGACGCGCAGCCCGCAAGCGTCGCCAGCAGCACTGCCGCGAGACGATGCCCTTCGCTGCCGGCAAGGCCGCTGGCGGCGATCAGCAAAGGCACCAGGAAAGCGGAGAAGCCCGCACCCATCAGCGCCACGAAGGCGACCTCGAAGCGGCTGTCATAGGGCCTGCCGCCCATGGCGATACCGCCGAGCAACGGAATGAAGATCATGCGCACCCGGCGATGCCCCGTCAGGCGGAATGCCGCCATGTGGCCAAGCTCGTGCAGCGCCACCACCGAAGTTAGGATGACAGCCAGCGCCAGTCCCCCGAGGTTGAGGCCGAAGAACGGCCACAGGATGAAGGCCGAAAGCACGGCAAAGCCTATCTGGCTCACCGGATGCTCGAACCAGCCGCCCCTGCGATACGTTCCGGTTCTCGCCCAGACCTGCAACTTGGCGAGCTCGCGGCGCATGGCGAAGTAGCGGAAGATCAGGAAGGCGACGCCGCGATAGCGGTCGGTTTGCGTGAGCGTAACGCGCGTCGCATCGCCTTCGGGCGCGAGCGCGGTGGTTTCGCGATAGTCGGCCCAGAACGAGGGATCGAGAGCCGTGTCCTCAACGACGCGCATCGAGAAACGGCTGCCTTCCACCACATCGTCGAACCGCGCCTTGCGTTCGATCGGCCGCCCGTCGCGCCCTTCCCATGACAGCTTGATCGACGTCGTCCCCTCGCCGTCCATGGGTTCGGCAGAGAGGATTTCACCGGACCAGCCGGCGTCGCTGCCGAACGGCCACAGCGCCTGCCAGAGGCGATTCCGGTCAGCCTCGATCACGCGGCTGACCGTAACCGTGCGCAGCCCGAGCGGCACCGTCATCAAGAGAAAGATCAGTCCGAGATTTCCGGCCACGAGTGTGACCGTGGCGATGACCGACACTGCTCTTGCTCCCTGTCTTTGCGAGCCAAGCTAGCGGGGGTGCGGCCAAGAAAAGCTTAACAACGGGCGGGCTCCTGCCCGTCCCAAACCGAGAGCGGACCCTTCGTTCGCCCAGGGAGGCGGCCGCCAGCCGCCTGCTCACATGGCGCCAATCCAGATCGCCATGGAAATGAGAAAGGTGCTCATGCAGACCAGCGAGACGACATCCTGAACCAGATCGGCCATAACTCTCTCCTGTTGTTAATATGTTCGCAATTTGTTCTAATTTTGTTCGAATGTCAACGATCAGCCGAGAGGCATGCTGGCGAATTCAGGCGATCCGTTTGCGCACGGTTAAGGAAAGGTTGACGAGACGATAGGCCCTTTTTGAGCGCGCGGAGGGCAAGTCGAGATCAGGCCGAGCCGAGGATAGTAAGTTCCGAGAACCGGAGACGGCGGTACTGTACTCGCAGAAACTGCGGTCGACAGGCCGGGCCCCAGCCTAATATCGGCTTGCCTTAAAGCGGCACCACTTTGCCCTCTGCCAGCGTCACCCGCCGGTCCATGCGCCCGGCGAGATCGTGATTGTGAGTGGCGATCAGCGCCGCCAGCCCCGACTGCCTGACCAGCGCCTCCAGCGCATCGAACACGTAAGAGGCGGTGGCCGGGTCGAGATTGCCGGTAGGTTCGTCGGCCAGCAGCACCAGCGGCGCGTTGGCGACCGCGCGCGCGATCGCCACGCGCTGCTGCTCGCCGCCGGATAGCTCGGCCGGCCGGTGCTGCGCCCGCTTGCCGATCTGCATGTAGTCGAGAAGCTGCGCCGCCCGCTCGGATGCCTCCTTGCGGCCGAGCCCCTTGATCAGCTGCGGCATCATGATGTTTTCGAGCGCGGAGAACTCCGGCAGCAGATGATGAAACTGGTAGACGAAGCCGACATCGTTGCGGCGGATAGCCGTGCGCTCGTCATCCGACAGCCGGCCGCAGGCGCGGCCGCTGAGGATCACGTCGCCGGCGTCCGGCCGCTCGAGCAGCCCCGCCGTATGCAGCAGCGTCGACTTGCCGGTGCCCGACGGCGCCACCAGCGCCACCATCTCGCCACGCCTGAGCGAGAAGTCGGCGCCGTTCAGAATGGTCAGCTTGCGCGGCCCCTGGACATAGTGCCGCTCGACGCCCTTCAGCTCGATAATGGCTTCGGCCATCACTCGTACCTCAAGGCTTCGACCGGATCGAGCCGGGCTGCCCGCCAGGCCGGAAACACCGTGGCCAGGAAAGACAGGGTGAGCGCCATGATGACGACATAGGTGGTCTCGCGCGGGTCCATTTTCGCAGGCAACTGGCTGAGGAAATAGAGCTCGGGATTGAACAGGATCCTGCCGGTCATCCAGGAGAAGAACTGGCGGATCGATTCGATGTTGAGGCAGATGACGACGCCGAGCAGCACGCCGGCGATGGTGCCGGTGACCCCGATCGCAGCCCCGGTCATCAGGAAAATGCGCAGGATCGCGCCGCGCGACGCGCCCATGGTGCGCAGGATCGCGATGTCGTGGCCCTTGTCCTTCACCAGCATGATGAGGCCGGAGATGATGTTGAGCGCCGCCACCAGCACGATCAGCGTGAGAATCATGAACATGACGTTGCGCTCGACCTGCAGCGCCGAGAAAAAGGTCTCGTTGCGCTGGCGCCAGTCGACGAGGTCGACCGGCCGCTGCGCCGCCTGCTCGACCAACGGCTTCAGCGCATCCACATTGTCCGGATTGTCGACATAGATCTCGATGGTCTGCGCCCGTCCGTCCATGTTGAAATAGAGCTGGGCTTCCGAAAACGGCATGTAGACGATCGAGCTGTCATATTCCGACATGCCGACCTCGAAGATCGCCGCCACCTTGTAGCCCTTCATGCGCGGCGTGGTGCCAAGCGGGGTAACGTCGCCTTCGGGTGAGATCAGCGTGATGGTGTCGCCGAGCACCAGCCCGAGATTCTCGGCCATGCGCTTGCCGATCGCCACGCCATCGCCGGTGTCGAAACCGTCGAGCGTGCCCTGCTTGATGTTGCTGGACACAATCGAGATCTTGTTGAGATCCTCGGCGCGAATGCCGCGCACCAGCGCGCCGGTGCCGCCGCCGACATTGCCTTGCGCCAGCACCTGCCCGTCAATCAGCGGGATAGCGTATTTGACGCCGGCAACGCCGTTGATGCGGCTCGCCACCTGCGCATAGTCCTCCAGCGGCGAATCGAGCGGCTGCACGATCAGATGGCCGTTGACGCCGAGGATGCGGGTGAGCAGCTCGGCGCGAAAACCGTTCATCACCGCCATGACGACGATCAGCGTGGCGACGCCCAGCATGATGCCGAGGAACGAGATCGAGGCGATGACCGAGATCACCGTCTCCTTGCGCCGCGAACGCAGGTAGCGCCACGCCACCATGCGCTCGAAGCCTGAAAAGGCGCCTGCCGGCGATCGAGCTGCAGCCGCCTCGCCCATCAGGCGATACCCAGGCGTTTCTGGGCCTCCGCAATCGGCAGCGTCTCGCGCTCGCCGCTCCGGCGGTGCTTGATCTCGACCTCGCCGCTAGCCACCCCGCGCGGTCCGACGATCACCTGCCAGGGCAGGCCGATCAGGTCGGCGGTTGCGAACTTGCCGCCCGGCCGCTGGTCGGTGTCGTCATAAAGCACGTCCTTGCCGGCCGAGGTCAGCGCTGCGTAGAGCTCGTCGCAGACGCGGTCGCATTCGGCATCGCCGACCTTCATGTTGATCAGACCGATATCGAACGGCGCGACCGCTTCCGGCCAAATGATGCCGTTATCATCATGGCTCGCCTCGATGATTGCCGCGACCAGCCGCGACGGGCCGATGCCGTACGAGCCGCCCGAAGCATAATGGTCCTTGCCATCGGGACCGGTGACCTTCGCGTTCATCGGCTTGGAATACTTCTCGCCGAAATGGAAGATATGGCCGACCTCGATGCCGCGCGCCGAGAGCCTCTCGCCTTCGGGCACCTTCTCCCATGCCGCTTCGTCATGCATCTCGTCGGTGGCGGCGTAAGGAGTCGTCCATTTCGTCACGATGCCGCCGATCTCGGCATCGTTGGAGAAGTTCGTATCCGCGCCGGGCACGTCGAGCGACAGATAGGCGCGGTCGCAGAACACCTGGCTCTCGCCGGTCTCGGCCAGGATGATGAACTCGTGGCTGAGGTCGCCGCCGATCGGGCCGGTATCGGCGCGCATCGGAATGGCCTGCAGGCCCATGCGCGTGAACGTCCTCAAGTATGAGACGAACATGCGGTTATAGGCGGCTCTGGCGCCTTCAAAATCGAGATCGAAGGAGTAAGCGTCCTTCATCAGGAACTCGCGCGAGCGCATCACGCCGAAGCGGGGGCGCACCTCGTCGCGGAACTTCCACTGGATGTGATAGAGGTTGAGCGGCAGGTCCTTGTAGGACTTGACGTAGGCGCGGAAGATCTCGGTGACCATTTCCTCATTGGTCGGACCATAGAGCATGTCGCGGTCCTGCCGGTCCTTGATGCGCAGCATCTCCTTGCCGTAGTCATTGTAACGGCCGCTCTCGCGCCACAGATCCGCCGACTGGATCGTGGGCATCAGGATTTCCAGCGCGCCGGCTCGGTTCTGCTCCTCGCGGATGATCTGGCAGACCTTGTCCAGCACGCGCTTGCCGAGCGGCAGCCAGGAGAAGCTGCCCTGCCCCTGCTGGCGGATCATGCCGGCGCGCAGCATCAGCCGATGCGAGACAATTTCGGCCTCACGGGGGTTTTCTTTCAGAATGGGCAGGAAGTAGCGCGACAAACGCATGGACTGGTCCGTGAATGAAAAAATGGCGGCGCGGGGAATCGGCGCAACCGAGGCTGCTTGCCCGGGCTTCATAGCCATTTCATGACCGAATGGAAACCCGAGCGCTCCAAAGTGTTGCGGCGTTCTGCGGATGATCAAAAGGGCCCGTTTTGGCCACCAAAGTGCCGCATCTGGCCTTTTGATCGATTCACAAGCAAGCCCTGCCCCACTATTGTGCAGTGCAGCACGATATTGCCTATTTGGGGGCAAAATTCTTCGTGACATTTTCACCTGCCTTGGTCTAGTGTGCGCCGATAACCGAGAGGGCGGAGAAAAATCTGCTCTCCTACGCGGTCAAAGTCTTGGGAGGATGCGATCTAGGCGCGGTTACTCGCTGCCGCCGGACACCGGAAACAGATCGGACGCGTTTAAATTGCAAGGCCTCGTGCCTTGCATTTTTTTTGTGCAATCATCTGCTTAGCACCACGACCTGCCAAACAGCATTATGCTGCGCCAGCCCTTGAAATCGGAAGCCGGCTTCCAATTTCAACCAGCACGGGCGCGGGCTGATCAATACTTGCGGAAACAGTGCAGGGCGCTAGCGGCCGGCAGTATGAGTAAAGTCCGGCACGATGTGCGGAATGTCATCGAAGCCGAAGCCGAGCCCCCTTGTCAGGCCGTAGAAAATGCCGATCACGATCGCGGTGACGATTGTCGTGCGGATCGCCGCGCGCAGCATGTGCGGTCCCTTCGGCGCGCTCGAGACCGTGCCGAGCGTCACGTCCTTGTCCTCATCCTGGGTGCGCAGGCTGAACGGCAGCACCGCAAACAGCACCAGCCACCAGGTGACGAAGAACAGTGCGACAAAGGAAACCCAGTTCATGCCTGCTCCAATTCCACCAGCGTGCCGAAAAAATCCTTGGGATGCAGGAACAGCACAGGCTTGCCATGCGCGCCGATCTTCGGATTGCCGTCGCCGAGCACACGCGCGCCGCTTGCTTTGAGCTGGTCGCGCGCGGCGAGGATATCGTCGACCTCGTAGCAGACATGATGCATGCCGCCCGACGGGTTCTTCGCGAGGAAGGCTGCGATCGGTGAAGCGTCGCCCAGCGGCTCCAGCAGCTCGATCTTGGTGTTGCCGACATCGACGAACACAACCGTGACGCCATGTTCCGGCAGCGCCTGCGGCTCGCTCAGCTGAGCGCCCAGCGTATCGCGATACGCAGCTGTCGCCGCAGCCAGGTTCGGCACGGCAAGCGCGACATGATTTAGGCGTCCGAGCATAAGCGCTCCGAAAGTTAGGGGAGTAGGGGGGTAGGAAAGACTCCGAGCTATTTGCTCTTCCCTACTCCCTTATTCCCGTACTCCCCTACTCCCTTATCTAGTGACAAACACCGTCACCAGCGGCTTCTTGCCCCAGGCTTCGTTGGCGGCGCCGCGGACGGCGCGGCGCACGGCCTCCTGCACAAGGTCGAGGTCTTTTCTGCGCTGGCGGGGGATCGAGTCCACCGCGCCGATTGCCGCATCGAGCATCAGGTCCTCTAGCGTCTCGCCGCTGGCATCGGCCTCGGCGACGCCGATCGCCACCAGATCGGGATCGCCGGCTAGCTCGTATTTCTCGTCGAGCACGACGTTGACCGCAACATGTCCGGCATAGGACAGCTTGCGCCGGTCGCGTATGCCCATCGCCTGATCGGTGCCGATCAAGTATCCATCCTTGTAGAGGCGGCCGAACGGCACCTGGTCGATGATCGTGGCCGGACCGGGCCAGAGCCTCAACATATCGCCGTCGCGCACCTGCGCCACCTGGCCGATGCCCGACATCGACATCAGCGAGCCCTGCGCCACCAGATGCGCCGCCTCGCCGTGCACCGGCACGCCGATCTGCGGCCGCACCCATTCATACATCTTGCGCAACTCGCTGCGGCGCGGATGGCCGGAGACATGCACCAGCGCGTCGCCGTCCTCGATGATCTTCATGCCGAGGTCGATCAGCCGGTTCTTGATTTCCAGGATCGCCTTCTCGTTGCCGGGAATGGTGCGCGACGAAAACACCACCGTGTCGCCGGCCGTCAGCGCCACCGACTTCATCTCGTCGCGCGAAAGCTTCGCAAGTGCGGCCAGCGGCTCGCCCTGGCTGCCGGTGCAGATGACCACCAGATTCTCGCGCGGGATATAGCCGTAATCCTCCTCGGCAATGAATTCCGGCAGGCCGTCCATGTAGCCGAGTTCGGTCGCGACATCGATCACGCGCTTCAGCGAGCGGCCGAGCACAAGGCACTGCCGGCCTGCATCCCGCGCAGCCTTGGCGATCGAAACGATGCGCCCGACATTGGAGGAAAAGGTGGTGACCGCGACGCGGCCCTTGGCGTTTTCGATGACGCCTTTCAGGCCCTCGCCGACCGCCACTTCCGACGGCGACTCCCCTTCCCTCAGCGCATTGGTGGAATCGCAGATCAGCGCCAGCACGCCCTTGTCGCCGTAAGCGCGGAAGCGCGCCTCGTCCGTCTTGGGGCCGATCGTCGGCGCCGGATCGATCTTCCAGTCGCCGGTGTGGATTACCGTGCCGGCGGGCGTGGAGATCGCCAGCGACATCGGTTCGGGAATGGAATGCGCAACCGGGATGGCTTCGATCTCGAACGGCCCGACAGTGAACGTCTCGCCGGCCCTGTAGATCATTGCCGGGATTTTTGGCGCGTTCTGCTCGCCCTGCCGTTTGGCCTCCAGCAGGCCGGCGGTGAACGGCGTCATCCAGACCGGCACTTTGAGCTTCGGCCAGATATCGAGCAGCGCGCCGTAATGGTCCTCATGCGCATGCGTTATGACCACGCCGCGCAAGCCGTCGAGGTTCTCCTCGATGAAGCGTGTGTCGGGCAGGATCAGATCGACGCCCGGATGCGCGCTGTCCGGAAATGTGACTCCGACATCGACTACGATCCATTCGCGCGCGTCCGCGGGCCCGTATCCATAGAGGGCGAAGTTCATGCCGATCTCGCCGACGCCGCCGAGCGGCGCGAAGACGAGTTCGGCGTTCTCAGTATTCGCCATAAATCCTTTCCTTCCTGGCCAGTCAGGCCAAGCCAATCAAATCAAGTCGTCAAAGACGGGCCGACGCGACCGCGCCGAAATGCACGTCGCCGGCCGCGATCGTCAAAACAGTTCCGTCATCGTCGCGGATCACGAAACGGCAGTCCTCGTCAATGGTTTCGAAGACGCCGCGCACCACATTGCCGTCAATTCTGACAGCAACCTCGCCGCCGAGCCCCGCGGCGCGAGCCAACCAGCGTTTCCTAATCGCGCTAAGTCCCCGCCCGTCATCCCACAATCTGAAATTCTCGCTCCAGGCATCCGAGAGCGCCAGGAACAGCATCTCGGCATCGCAATTGGCGCCAAGTGCCTGCAGCGACGTCGCCGGATAAGGCAGATCCTCGGGGTATGCCACGACGTTGACGCCGATGCCGACGGCAACCGCGAAACGGCCGCCTTCGAGCAGGGTCGATTCCAGCAGGATGCCGGCAAGTTTGGCGCCGGTGGCGAGCACGTCGTTCGGCCATTTCAGCTCGAAGCGGTTGCGTCCTTCGCTGGCTCCGTCCAGGCCAACGGCGATCCGCCCTTGCGGGACGACGGCATCGAGCGCGTCGGCCAATGCAAGCCCAGCGACGAAGCCAAGCGTCGCGGCGAGCCGCAACTCGCCATTCGGAACCAGAAGCAGCGTCGCCGCCAGATTGCCTTCAGGCGTCGCCCAGGCGCGGCCGCGCCGACCGCGTCCGCTTTCCTGCCTCTTCGAGACGACCCAGAGTTTTCCCGGATCGCCCGCGCGTGCATGCTCAAGCGCCAGCGCGTTGGTCGAGCCGACGCTGTCATGGGCCTCGAGCCGGAACCCCTCCGACGCCGCGGTTGGAGCCAGCCGAAATGCCATCCCGTCAGAAGAAGGTCTTGGCGGCGGCTTCGGCATAGCTGCCGATCGGCCCGCCGATCAGCACATAGAACAGCACGAAGGCGCCGCTGACGCCGAGCACGAGGCGCAATTCGCTGGCCATCGGCACAAAGCCGCCGACAGGCTCGTCGAACCACATGATCTTGATGATGCGCAAGTAATAGTAGGCACCCACCACCGAAGCCAGCACGCCGATGATCGCCAGGGCATAGAGATGCGCGTTGATGGCGGCGAGGAACACGTACCATTTCCCCCAGAAGCCGGCGAGCGGCGGAATGCCGGCCAGCGAGAACATCAGGATGGTGAGGATGGTGGCCATGATGGGATTGGTCGAGGCGAGGCCCGCCAGATCGCCGATCTGCTCGACATTGCCCTCCTTGCGCCGCATGGCGAGGATGAAGGCGAAGGTGCCGAGCGTCATCACCAGATAGATCAGCATGTAGATCGCCACGCCGCGCACGCCGGCCTGGCTGTTCGCGGCAAGGCCGACCAGCGCGTAGCCCATATGGCCGATCGAGGAATAGGCCATCAGCCGTTTGATGTTGGTCTGGCCGATCGCGGCGAAGGCGCCAAGCGCCATCGAGGCGATCGAGATGAAGACGACGATCTGCTGCCAGTCGGCGGCGATCGGCTTGAAGGCCCCCATGGTGACGCGCACGATCAGCGCCATCGCCGCCATCTTCGGCGCGGCGGCCAGGAAGGCGGTGATCGGCGTCGGCGCGCCCTCATAGACGTCCGGCGTCCACATGTGGAACGGCACCGCCGAGATCTTGAAAGCGAGGCCGGCGAGCACGAAGACCAGGCCGAAGACAAGGCCGAGCTGGCGTTCGCCGCTGCCCAGCGCCGTCGCGATCTCGTGGAAGCCGGTGTTGCCGGTATAACCGTAGACCAGCGAGATGCCGTAGAGCAGCATGCCCGACGACAGCGCGCCGAGAACGAAATATTTGAGGCCGGCCTCGGTCGAGCGGACATTGTCACGGTTGATCGCCGCCAGCACGTAGATCGCCAGCGACTGCAGCTCGAGCCCGAGATAAAGGCCGATCATGCCGTTGGCCGAGATCATCAGCATCATGCCGAGCGTGCACAGCACGATCAGCACCGGATATTCGAACTTGTCGAAATGCTCCTGCCTGGCAAACCGCATCGACATGACGAGCGTGACGGCAGAGCCGATCAGCGCCAGCATTTTCATGAAGCGGCCGAAGGAGTCCTGGACGAAAGCGCTGCCATAGGCAGACCCCTCGCCGTCGGAGAAAGCCAGCCACAGGCCGGCGATCACAAGCACCGCGACCGCGAGCCCGGTCACCGTCATCGTGTTGTTGGAGCGCGAATAGGCGCCCACCATCAGAAGCGCCAGTGCGCCGATGGCGAGGATCAGTTCAGGCGTCGAGAGCGAAAGGCTGGAGAGAAGGTCCGGCGTCATGGTATTTCCCCGGTCAGTTCGCCGCCGCGGTCTGCGCGGAATTGATGGATGCGGTGACGTTGGTGACGAGCGCCTTGACCGACTGCGTGGTGGCATCGAAGACAGGCGCCGGATAGACGCCGAAGAAGATCACCAGCACCACCAGCGGGTAGATGATCGCCTTCTCGCGCGTCGACAGATCGAGCAGGTTCTTCAGGCTCTCCTTGGTCAGCGCCCCGAAGATCACGCGGCGGTAGAGCCAGAGCGCATAGGCTGCCGACAGGATGACGCCGGTAGCGGCGAAGAACGCCACCCAGGTGTTGACCCGAAACACGCCGAGCATGGTCAGGAACTCGCCGACGAAGCCGCTGGTGCCCGGCAGGCCGACATTGGCCATGGTGAAGATCATGAACGCGGTCGCGTATTTCGGCATGTTGTTGACCAGCCCGCCATAGGCGTCGATCTCGCGCGTATGCATGCGGTCGTAGATGACGCCGACGCACAGGAACAGCGCGCCGGAGACGAGGCCGTGGCTGAGCATCTGGAACATCGCGCCCTGCACGCCCTCCTGGTTCATCGCGAAGATGCCCATGGTGACGAAACCCATATGGGCGACCGACGAATAGGCGATGAGCTTCTTCATGTCCTCCTGCATCAGCGCCACCAGCGAGGTGTAGATGATGGCGACGACCGAGAGCGTGAAGATCAGCGGCGCGAACATCTCCGACGCCAGCGGGAACATCGGCAGCGAGAAGCGCAGGAAGCCGTATCCGCCCATCTTCAACAGGATGCCGGCCAGGATGACCGAACCCGCCGTCGGCGCCTCGACATGCGCGTCGGGCAGCCAGGTGTGCACCGGCCACATCGGCATCTTCACCGCGAAGGAGGCAAAGAAGGCGAGCCACAGCCAGGTCTGCATGTTGGCCGGGAAGCTATGCGTCAGCAGCGTGGTGATGTCGGTCGTGCCGGACTGGAAGAACATCGCCATGATGGCGAGCAGCATCAGCACCGAGCCGGCAAGCGTATAAAGGAAGAACTTGAACGAGGCATAGACGCGCCGCTTGCCGCCCCAGACACCGATTATGATGAACATCGGGATCAGGCCGCCCTCGAAGAAAACGTAGAAGAGCACGATGTCGAGCGCGCAGAACACGCCGATCATCAGCGTCTCGAGGATCAGGAAGGCGATCATGTAGGCCTTGACGCGCTTCTCGATCGCATCCCACGAGGCCAGGATGCAGAGCGGCATCAGGAAGGTGGTCAGGATGACGAACAGCATCGAGATGCCGTCGACGCCCATATGGTAGGAGATGCCCGAATCCAGCCAGGCGTGCTTCTCGACGAACTGGAAGCCGGCCTGCGAATTATCGAAGCCCTTCCAGATGAACAGCGACACCACGAAGGTGAACGCCGTCGTGATGAAGGCGATCGAGCGGATGTTGCGGCGCGCGTTTTCGCTGTCGTCGCTGATCGGCAGAATGAGCAGAACACCAACCAGCGGCAGGAAGGTGACCAGCGAGAGGATTGGCCAGTCGGTCATCAGAGCATCATCCAGGTGACGAGAGCGGCCACGCCGATCAGCATGGCGAAGGCATAGTGGTAGAGGTAGCCGGTCTGCAATTTGACGACGCGGTTGGTGACGTCGACGACGCGCGCCGAGATGCCGTCGGGGCCGAGCCCGTCGATGATGGCGCCGTCACCGGTCTTCCATAGGAACCGGCCGAGGCGCTTCGCCGGCCGCACGAAAAGGAAGTCGTAGAGCTCGTCGAAATACCATTTGTTGAGCAGGAAGCCGTAGAGCAGGCGATGGTTGGCGGCGACGCTCCAGGGCAGTTCCGGCGAGCGGATGTAGAACTTCCACGCGACCGCAAAGCCGATGACCATGGCGATGAACGGAGCCAGTTCCACCCACAACGGCAATTCGTGGATCTCGTGCAGGATGTGGTTGTCCGGCAGCGTGAACAGCGAGGCCTTCCAGAACTCGGCATAGCCCTCGCCGATGAAGGCGCCGTGGAAAATGACACCGGCAAACAGCGCGCCGGCAGCCAGCACGTAGAGCGGCACCAGCATCACCGGCGGCGATTCATGCACGTGATGCATGACCTCGTGGCTGGCGCGCGGCTCGCCGTGGAAGGTCATGAAGATCAGTCGCCAGGAATAGAAGCTTGTGAAGGCGGCGGCGATCACGAGCAGCACGAAGGCAAAGCCCGCGACCGCGTTGTGGCTGGCAAAGGACGCTTCGATGATGGCGTCCTTGGAGAAGAAGCCGGCGGTGCCGATCACCGTCGCCGGGATGCCGACGCCGGTCAGCGCCAGGGTGCCGATCACCATCATCCAGTAGGTCTTGGGGATGAGCGTCCTCAACCCGCCCATCAGGCGCATGTCCTGCTCGTCGGAGACGGCGTGGATGACCGAGCCCGAGCCGAGGAAGAGCAGCGCCTTGAAGAAGGCATGCGTGAACAGATGGAAGATCGCCGCGCCATAGGCGCCGACGCCGAGCGCCACGAACATGTAGCCGAGCTGCGAGCAGGTCGAATAGGCGATGACGCGCTTGATGTCGTTCTGGACAAGGCCGACGGTGGCCGCGAAGAAGGCGGTGAAGGCGCCGATGAAGGTGACGACGGTCAGCGCCGAATGCGACAACTCGAACAGCGGCGAGAGCCTCGCCAGCATGAACACGCCGGCCGTCACCATGGTCGCGGCATGGATCAGCGCCGAGACGGGCGTCGGGCCTTCCATGGCATCGGGCAGCCAGGTGTGCAGCGGCACCTGCGCCGACTTGCCCATGGCGCCCATGAAGAGCAGCAGGCAGACCACCGTCAGCGCCGTGTGCTTGTCGAGCGCATGGCCTAAGAAGGTGAGCACCGCGGCTCCCTCCGGCGCGCCTTCGGCCGGAAAGAAGGAAGCTGCGTTGGCGAAGACTGTGCCGAGATTGACCGAGCCGAACAGCACGAAGACGCCGAAGATGCCGAGCGCGAAGCCGAAGTCGCCGACGCGGTTGACGACGAAGGCCTTGATCGCCGCGGCGTTGGCGGAGGGCTTCTTGTACCAGAAGCCGATCAGCAGATAGGAGGCGAGGCCGACGCCTTCCCAGCCGAAGAACATCTGCACCAGATTGTCAGCCGTCACCAGCATCAGCATCGCGAAGGTGAACAGCGACAGATAGGCGAAGAAGCGCGGCCGGTTCGGATCGTGGTGCATGTAGCCGATCGAATAGATATGGACCAGCGCCGACACGGTGTTGACGACGACCAGCATCACCACCGTCAGTGTGTCGATCCTGAGCGCCCAGGCGACGTCGAGCCCGCCCGCCTGGATCCAGCGCAGCACCGGCACGGTGAACACTTCGCCATGGCCGAAGCCGACGGTGAAGAAGGCGATCCACGACAGCACCGCCGCGATCACCAGGAAGCCGGAAGTGATGTATTCGGATGCCTTGGCGCCGAGCGAATTGCCGAACAGGCCGACAATCAGGAAGCCGAGCAGCGGAAGGAAGACGATGGCCTGGTACATGGTTGTTCCCGTCAACCCTTCATCTGGTTCACGTCTTCGACCGCTATCGAGCCGCGGTTGCGGAAGAAGACGACAAGAATGGCAAGTCCGATCGCGGCCTCCGCCGCGGCGACCGTCAGCACGAACAGGGCGAATACCTGCCCTACGAGGTCATGCAGCGCCGCCGAGAAGGCGACGAAGTTGATGTTGACCGCGAGCAGGATCAGCTCGATCGACATCAGGATGACGATGATGTTGCGGCGGTTCAAAAAGATGCCGAACACGCCGAGCGTGAACAGGATCGCCGATACGGTCAGATAATGCGCGATGCCGACGACCATCTCAGATACCCTCGCCCGACTTGACCTTGCGGATTTCCATGCCCGTTGCCGGCGTTCGGCCGACCTGGGCGGCGATCGACTGCCGCTTGACGCCTTCCTTGTGGCGCAGCGTCAGCACGATGGCACCGATCATGGCGACCAGAAGCACGAGGCCGGCGATCTGGAAATAATAGAGATAGTCCGTGTAGAGGATGTCGCCGAGCGCCGCCGTGTTGGAGCGCGCGGCGAGGTCCGGCGTTGCCTTCGCCACCGTCGAGGCAAGCTGCGGCGCGAAGCTGTAGCCGCCGAGCACGACGATCAGTTCCGCCGCCAGGATCAGTCCGACCAGCGCGCCGATCGGCGCATATTGCAGCGCGCCCTGCTTCATCTCCGCGAAGTCGACGTCGAGCATCATGACGACGAAAAGGAACAGCACCATCACAGCGCCGACATAGACGACGAGCAGGATCATCGCCAGGAACTCGGCGCCGGTCAGCATGAACAGGCCAGCGGCATTGAAGAAGGTGAGGATCAGGAACAGCACCGAATGCACGGGGTTGCGCGACGAAATGACCATGAAGGCCGACGCCACGGCGATAAAGGCGAAGAGGTAGAAAAAGACCGCCTCTAGTCCACTCAGCATGGGGTTCCCTCGGGTTCCTGTCCGAACACTGGCTCAGCGCCCCTGCTCGATGTCGCCGCCGCCTCCGGCTGGCAAAGTTGCGTGTTCCTATCGCATGTTCCGATCGGGTTGAAAGACCCGATCGAAAGAAACATGCGACACTCTTTTCATTCCGGAGGATGATCTGGTCCGAAAGTCTGCAACTTCTCGGGGACCATCCTTTGGACGAGGCCCTCGCCCCGTCCATGCGTCAAATGTCAGCGATAGGGCGCGTCCAACGCGATGTTGCGCGCCAGCTCACGCTCCCAGCGATCGCCGTTCGCGAGCAGCTTTTCCTTGTTGTAGTAAAGCTCCTCGCGCGTTTCGGTCGCGAATTCGAAATTCGGCCCCTCGACGATGGCGTCGACCGGGCAGGCTTCCTGGCAGAAGCCGCAATAGATGCACTTCACCATGTCGATATCGTAGCGCACGGTGCGCCGCGTACCGTCGTTGCGGCGCGGGCCGGCTTCGATGGTGATCGCCTGTGCCGGACAGATCGCCTCGCAAAGCTTGCAGGCGATGCAGCGCTCCTCCCCATTGGGGTAGCGGCGCAGCGCGTGCTCGCCGCGGAAGCGCGGGCTGGTCGGTCCCTTCTCGTGCGGATAGTTGATCGTCTCCTTCGGCGCAACGAACTGGCGCATCGACAGGAAGAAGGCGCTGACGAAATCCTTCAGCAACAGGGCCTTTGCGGCTTGGGCAAGAGCGGACATCACGCAAACCCTGTGATCTTGAGGAAGGCCGCGGTGGCGACGACCATGAACAGCGAGATCGGCAGGAAGACCTTCCAGCCTAGCCGCATCAGCTGATCATAGCGGTAGCGCGGCACAAACGCCTTCACCATCGAGAACATGAAGAACACCAGGCAGACCTTGAGCACGAACCAGATCAGGCCCGGCACCCAGGTGAAGGGCGCGAAGTCGAACGGTGGCAGCCAGCCGCCGAGGAACAGGATGGTGGCCAGCGCGCACATCAGGACGACGGCGACGTACTCGCCCAGGAAGAAGAGCAGGAACGGCGTCGACGAATATTCGACCATGTGTCCGGCGACGAGTTCCGATTCCGCTTCCACCAGATCGAAGGGCGGACGGTTCGTCTCGGCCAGCGCCGAGATGAAGAACACGATGAACATCGGGAACAGCGACAGCCAGTGCCAGTCGAGGAAGGTGTTGGGCAGGCCGAGCTTGGTGCCGAGGCCATCCTGCTGCGAGAGCACGATGTCGGAGAGGTTGAGCGAGCCGACGCAAAGCAGCACGGTGACGATGACGAAGCCGATCGACACCTCGTAGGACACCATCTGCGCGGCTGAGCGCAGCGCGCCCAGGAACGGATATTTCGAGTTCGACGCCCAGCCGCCCATGATCACGCCGTAGACCTCGAGCGAGGAGATGGCGAAAACATAAAGGATGCCGACATTGATGTTAGCGATAGCCCAGCCTTGATTGACCGGAATGACCGCCCAGGCCGAGATCGCGAGCACGGCTGAGACCAGTGGCGCCAGCAGGAAGACGCCCTTGTTGGCGCCCGACGGGATCACCGGCTCCTTGAAGACGAATTTCAAAAGGTCGGCGAAGGCCTGCAGCGTGCCCCAGGGACCGACCACGTTCGGGCCGCGGCGCAGCTGCACCGCAGCCCAGATCTTGCGGTCGGCATAAAGCACGTAAGCCACGAAGATCAAAAGAACGACGATCAGCACGACCGACTTCAACAGGATCAGCAGCGCCGGCAGCACGTAGAAGGAAAAGAAGGTGTCCATGCTTATTCCGCCGCCTGCTTGAAGCCGCTCTTGGCCAGCGCCGAGCACTCAGCCATCACGGCCGAGGCCCGCGCGATCGGGTTGGTGAGATAGAAGTCCTTCACCGGCGAGGTGAAGGTGCCCTTGTTCAAGCGCCCGCCGAGCTTCGCCGCCCTGGCAACGCCGTCGGCGCTGCCCGCCGCGACATGATCGACGCGGGCAAGATGCGGGTATTCGCCATAGAGCTTGGCGCGCAGCTGCGCCAGCGAATCGAACGGCAGCTTCTTGCCGAGCACATCCGACAGCGCCCGCAGGATCGCCCAGTCCTCGCGCGCTTCGCCCGGGGCGAAACCGGCGCGGTTGGTCTGCTGCACGCGGCCTTCCGTGTTGACATAGGTGCCGGACTTTTCGGTGTAGGCAGCAGCCGGCAGGATGACATTGGCGCGGTGTGCGCCCGCATCGCCATGCGTGCCGATATAGACGACGAAGGCGCCGCCGGTCTTGGCCATGTCGATCTCGTCGGCGCCAAGCAGGAACAGGAGATCCGTCGCGCCCAGCATGCCGGCGACATTCTTGCCGCCCTCGCCCGGCACGAAGCCGACGTCGAGCCCGCCGACTCTGGCCGCCGCGTTGTGCAGCACCGCGAAGCCGTTCCAGTCGGCCGTGACGGCATTGACGGCCATCGCCAGCCTTGCCGCCTGGCCGAGCACTGCCGCGCCGTCCGAGCGCGCCAGGGCGCCCTGGCCGACGATAATCAGCGGATGCGCTGCATTCTTCAGCACCTCGAAGAACTTGCCTTTGCCGTCGGCCAAGTCCTTCAAGGATTCTGGGCCGGCGCCGATGAGCTCGTAATCATAGCGCGTGTCGCCGATCTCGCCGATGACGCCGATCGGCAGGTTGCCGACGCGCCAGCGCTTGCGGATGCGGGCGTTGAGCACCGAGGCCTCGAAGCGCGGATTGGCGCCGACGATCAGCACCGCGTCGGCCTGCTCGATGCCTTCGATGGTCGGATTGAAGATGTAGCTCGCACGGCCGAGCGACGGATCGAGCGCAGCGCCGTCCTGGCGGCAGTCGATGTTCTTGGAGCCGAGCGCCGCCATCAAAAGCTTGAGCGCATAGATTTCCTCAACCGCGGCGATGTCGCCGGCGATCGCACCGACGCGCTCAGGGGCGGTCTTCGACACCTCGTTCTTGATCGCCGCGAAGGCTTCCGCCCAGCTTGCCGGAGCAAGCTTGCCGTTCTTGCGAACGTAGGGACGATCGAGGCGCTGGGTGCGCAGGCCATCCCAGATGAAGCGCGTCTTGTCCGAGATCCACTCCTCGTTCACGGCCTCGTTGACGCGCGGCAGGATGCGCATCACCTCGCGGCCGCGGCTATCGACGCGGATCGCCGAGCCGACGGCGTCCATGACGTCGATCGACTCCGTCTTGGTCAGCTCCCACGGCCGCGCCTGGAAGGCGAACGGCTTGGAGGTCAGCGCGCCGACCGGGCAAAGGTCGATGACGTTGCCCTGGAGCTCCGAGGTCATCGCCTGTTCGAGATAGGTGGTGATCTCGGCATCCTCGCCGCGGCCGATCAGGCCGAGTTCGGAGATGCCGGCGACCTCGGTGGTGAAGCGGACGCAGCGCGTGCAGTGGATGCAGCGGTTCATCACCGTCTTGACCAGCGGACCGATATACTTGTCTTCGACCGCCCGCTTGTTCTCATGGTAGCGCGAGGAGTCGACGCCGAAGGCCATCGCCTGGTCCTGCAGGTCGCACTCGCCGCCCTGGTCGCAGATCGGGCAATCCAGCGGATGGTTGATCAGCAGGAACTCCATCACGCCTTCGCGGGCCTTCTTGACCATCGGCGTGTTGGTGAAGATTTCCGGCGCTTCGCCATTCGGGCCGGGGCGCAGGTCGCGCACGCCCATGGCGCAGGAGGCCTGCGGCTTGGGCGGGCCACCCTTCACCTCGATCAGGCACATGCGGCAATTGCCGGCGATGGACAACCGCTCATGGAAGCAGAAGCGCGGCACTTCCGCGCCGGCGTCCTCGGCCGCCTGCAGCAGCGTGTAGTGGTCGGGTACCGTGATCTCTTTCCCGTCGACCTTGAGCTTTGCCATTCGCCTCAAACCCTCGCGGATTTCCCGCAACCTTTCGTTCCGGGGCGCGACTGCGCCCGGCATTTCATCTCACTATTTGGCGGCCAGCGCCGACGCTTGGCCAGTCCAGTCGTCGCGGCCGACGCGGCCGGCGAGCGACAGGTAATCCTCGACCCAGGCGATCTCTTCCAAGGTCCAGGTAGCGATCTGGTCGTAGGACCAGATGCCAAGATCATTCAGCACCTTCTCCAGCTTCGGCCCGATGCCCGATATCGCCTTCAGGTCGGACGGCTTTGCCGGCTTGTCGATCGCCTTGGGCTGTCTGAAATCTTCCGGCATCAGACCGGTCGCGGCCGTTCCGGCTACCGTGTCGCCTCTCGCGTCGAGCGCCTTCTCAGCGCTGGCGTTCGCCGCGATGTCGGTCACATCCCTGGCGAAGGTCTGCGCCTCGGCGATCAGCGTCTCGGTCGCTTTGCGCGCCTTGGACGAATTGTTGGCCGCCTCGGTCCGCGCCTCGAGATCGTCGAGGAATGGCTGGAGCATGCGCTGCGAGGCTTCGACGGCGCCGGAGAGCGCGCCCATCCAGACACCCAGGGCATGGTTGGCAAACCCGATGCCTACCGCCGATAGTGCAGCCACGCCCGCGACAGGATGCGCCATCAGATTGACGGCGCTGGCCATCTCCCTCGGCATCATCTTGGTCAGGTCCTGGTTCATCTTCTCGAGTTCGTTCAAATAAGGCATCAGCGGGTAGGCTATCGAATACGGCGCCATAGACATCTCCTGGTCGTTTCTTCGTACGCCCCGCCCCTGCTTTCCGTCCCGGGCAATGCCCGTCTTGCAAATCTATTCCGCCGCCACCATCACCGGCTCGACCCGGTGCGCGTTGCGCGAAAACTCGTCGATGCGGCGCTCCACCTCGCCACGGAAATGCCGCATCAGGCCCTGGATCGGCCAAGCCGCGGCATCGCCCAGCGCGCAGATCGTATGGCCCTCGATCTGTTTGGTGACATCGAGCAGCATGTCGATCTCGCGCTTCTGCGCTTCGCCGCGCACCAGCCGTTCCATCACCCGCCACATCCAGCCGGTGCCTTCGCGGCACGGCGTGCACTGGCCGCAGCTCTCATGCTTGTAGAAGTAGGAAAGCCTGGCGATCGCCTTCACGATATCGGTCGACTTGTCCATGACGATGACAGCCGCCGTGCCGAGGCCGGATTTGAGGTCGCGCAATGCATCGAAATCCATCGGCGCGTCGATGATCTGCTCGGCCGGCACCAGCGGCACCGAAGCGCCGCCCGGGATGACCGCGAGCAGATTGTCCCAGCCGCCGCGAATGCCGCCGCAATGCGTCTCGATCAGTTCGCGGAAGGGGATCGACATCGCCTCTTCGAAGGTGCACGGATTGTTGACGTGCCCGGACACGCAGAAGAGCTTGGTGCCGGCATTGTTCGGCCGGCCGAAGGACGAGAACCAGGCAGCACCCCGGCGCAGGATCGTCGGCGCGACGGCGATGGATTCGACGTTGTTGACCGTGGTCGGGCAGCCATAAAGGCCGACATTGGCCGGGAATGGCGGCTTCAGTCGCGGCTGGCCCTTCTTGCCCTCGAGGCTTTCGAGCAGCGCCGTCTCCTCGCCGCAAATATAGGCGCCGGCGCCGTGGTGCATATAGACGTCGAAGTCGTAGCCGGAGGTGTTGTTCTTGCCGATGAGCTTGGCCGCATAAGCCTCGTCGATGGCGCGCTGCAGCGCCTCGCGCTCGCGGATGAACTCGCCGCGCACATAGATGTAAGCAGCGACCGCGCCCATGGCGAAACCGGCGACCAGCGCGCCCTCGACCAGCGTATGCGGATCGTTGCGCAGAATGTCACGGTCCTTGCAGGTGCCGGGCTCGGATTCGTCGGCATTGATGACGAGATAGCTCGGCCGGCCATCGCTCTGCTTGGGCATGAACGACCATTTCAGGCCGGTCGGGAAGCCGGCGCCGCCACGGCCGCGCAGGCCGCTTGCCTTCATTTCGTTGATGATCCAGTCGCGTCCCTTGGCGATCAGGCCGGGTGTATCGTCCCACATGCCGCGCGCCTGCGCTCCGGCCAGCGACTTGTCGAAGAGGCCGTAGATGTTGGTGAAGATGCGGTCTTTGTCCTGAAGCATTGTTCGTCCCTCAGACCGGCTTCTTGCCGAAGACGCGGATGTACTCGGCGACGCCGCCCTTGGCGAGCGCCTTGGCCTGCTTCGCCCAGTCGTCGCGCTCGATACGGCCGCGGAAATTGAGATAGCCGTCGACCCATTCGCGCTCGGCCTTCCTCCACGCAGAGACCTGCGCGAAAGTATAAATGCCAAGCGAATGCAGGACGCCTTCGATCTTCGGACCGACACCGGAGATCAGCTTCAGATCGTCGACCGTTGCCGGACGCGCGATCCCGGCCGGGCGGTTCTTGTCCTCGAGCGAAGGCTTGGCCGTCTTGGTCGCAGGCTGCTTCGCTTCCGGCGACTTGAAGGCGGACGCCGGCTCGGCCTTGGCCTTCGGCCCGCTGCGCGGCTTCGAAACCGCCTCGACTTCCGGAGAAGCCTGGTTGGCATTGGCTGCGGAGTGGCGCGGCGCCCTGACGCTGGCCGCCTTCTCGGTGGCGGGCGAAACCTTGACCGGCGACGGTGTCCTTAGTGCCGGACTGGTTTCGGGCGCGTCGGTTTTCGGCTTGCCGGATTTCGATGGCCCGACAGGGGCTGAGGGCGGCGCGGCAGGCGCCTGCGAGACGACTGCGGCGGATGCAGCAGCGGGCGCTGCGGCAGCGGCTTGTCTGGCTGCCTTCGCGGCGGCCTTGGCTTCCTTGTCGCGGGTGGATTTCAGGATTGCCTTCTCGCTCTTCAGCGTCGTCAGGCCCGTGGCCGGCTCCGAACCGATGCGGCCGTTCTGCGGACCGGGCTTCACCTCGGCGCCTTTGCCGGCTTCATAGAGATCGATGATCTCGGCAAGGCGCTCCGGCGTCAGGTCTTCGAACGTGTCCTTGAAGATCATGACCATCGGCGCGTTGACGCAGGCGCCGAGGCATTCGACTTCCTCCCACGACAGCGTGCCCTTGTCGTTGGTATTGAACTGGTCGTGATGGATCTTAGACCGGCACACATCCATCAGCGCTTCCGAGCCGCGCAGCATGCAGGGCGTGGTGCCGCAGACCTGGATATGGGCGCGGGTGCCGATCGGATTGAGCTGGTATTGCGTGTAGAAGGTCGCGACCTCGAGGCCGCGGATGCGCGGCATGCCGAGCATATCCGAGATCGTCTCGATCGCCGCCTTCGTCACCCAGCCTTCCTGTTCCTGAGCGATCATGAGCAACGGGATGATGGCCGACTGCTCGCGTCCCTTCGGGTATTTGGCGATCCACTGCTGCGCCGCCGCGGCGTTCGCCTCGTTGAAGGCGAAGGAGGCTGGCTGGACGCTGGCATCTGCGAGACGGCGGACTGACATTTAGCGATCGACCTCACCAAACACGATGTCGAGGGAGCCAAGCACGGCGGTGACGTCGGCCAGCATGTGGCCGCGGCACAGGAAATCCATGGCCTGCAGATGCGCAAAACCCGGCGCGCGCAGCTTGCAGCGATAGGGCTTGTTGGTGCCGTCGGAGACGAGATAGACGCCGAACTCGCCCTTCGGCGCCTCGACAGCCGCATAGACCTCGCCGGCCGGCACGCGGTAGCCCTCGGTGTAGAGTTTGAAGTGATGGATGAGCGCTTCCATCGAGCGCTTCATCGCCGCGCGCTTCGGCGGCACCACCTTGCCGTCGAGGTTCGATACCGGGCCACCGCTTTCCTTGCCGAGCAGCAGATCGACGCACTGGCGCATGATCTTCGCCGACTGGCGCATCTCTTCCATGCGCACGAGATAACGGTCGTAACAGTCGCCGTTCTTGCCGATCGGGATGTCGAAATCCATCTCGGAATAGCATTCATAGGGCTGCGCCTTGCGCAGGTCCCAGGCGGCACCCGAGCCGCGCACCATCACGCCCGAAAAACCCCAGGCCCAGGCGTCGGCGAGCGACACCGTGCCGATGTCGACATTGCGCTGCTTGAAGATGCGGTTGCCGGTGAGCAAGGCGTCAAGGTCGTCGACCGACTTCAGGAACGGATCGATCCACTTGCCGATATCCTCGATCAGCTTCTGCGGCAGGTCCTGATGCACGCCGCCTGGCCGGAAGTAGGCCGCATGCATGCGCGAGCCGGAGGCGCGCTCATAAAACACCATCAGCTTCTCGCGCTCGACGAAGCCCCACAGCGGCGGCGTCAGCGCGCCGACGTCCATCGCCTGCGTCGTCACATTGAGGATGTGCGACATGATGCGGCCCATTTCGGAATAGAGCACGCGGATCAGCTGGCCGCGCTTCGGCACCTCGATGCCGAGCAGGCGCTCGGCCGCGAGCGCGAAGGCATGCTCCTGGTTCATCGGCGCGCAATAGTCGAGCCGGTCGAGATAGGGCACCGCCTGCAGATAGGTCTTGGCCTCGATCAGCTTCTCGGTACCGCGATGCAGCAGGCCGATATGCGGATCGACGCGATCGACCACCTCGCCGTCCAGCTCCAGCACGAGACGCAAAACCCCGTGCGCAGCAGGGTGTTGAGGCCCAAAGTTAATGTTAAAATTGCGGACGGAGGTTTCAGCCATTGTGGCGCCTCAATTTGGCTTCGCCTTTTCATCGCCCGGAAGGACGTAATCCGTTCCCTCCCACGGGCTCAAAAAGTCAAAGTTTCTAAATTCCTGCTTCAATTCCACCGGCTCATAGATGACTCGCTTGGCCTCGTCGTCGTAGCGAACCTCGACGAAGCCGGTCAGCGGGAAGTCCTTGCGCAGCGGATGCCCTTCAAAGCCGTAGTCGGTGAGGATGCGGCGCAGGTCCGGATGGCCGGAGAAGAGCACGCCGTAGAGATCATAGGTCTCGCGCTCGAACCAGTCGGCGCCGGGATAGACGCCGGTCAGCGACGGCACCAGCGTCTCCTCGTCGGCCTGGACCTTGAGGCGGATGCGGACGTTCTGCTTCGGCGACAACAGGTGGTAGACGACGTCGAAGCGCTTGGCACGCGACGGATAGTCGGCGCCGCAAATGTCGATGATCGAGACGAACTGGCAGCGCGGGTCGTCGCGCAGGAAGGTCGCGACCTCGGTCAAGTTGCCCGGCTCGACGCAAACCGTCAGTTCGCCATAAGCAAGCACCGTTTCGCCGATGCGGCCGGAGAGCTTCTCGCCGAGATAGGTGGAGAGTTCGTGCAACGCCAAGGCCATTGGTTCACCGTTCGATCGTGCCGGTGCGGCGGATCTTCTTCTGCAACAGGAGAATGCCGTAGAGCAGCGCTTCGGCGCTCGGCGGGCAGCCGGGGACATAGATGTCGACCGGCACGATGCGGTCGCAGCCGCGCACCACCGAATAGGAATAGTGATAATAGCCGCCGCCATTGGCGCACGAACCCATCGAGATGACGTAGCGCGGCTCCGGCATCTGGTCGTAGACCTTGCGCAGCGCCGGCGCCATCTTGTTGGTCAGTGTGCCCGCGACGATCATGATATCGGACTGGCGCGGAGACGCGCGCGGCGCGACGCCGAACCTCTCTGAGTCATAGCGCGGCATCGAGGTGTGGATCATCTCGACCGCGCAGCAGGCGAGACCGAAGGTCATGAACATCAGCGAGCCGCTGCGCGCCCAAGTGATCAGCGCCTCGGTCGAGGTGACAAGGAAGCCCTTGTCGGCCAGCTCATTATTGATCTCGAGGAAGAAGGGATCGTCCTCCCCCACCGGCCTGCCGGTGTTGGGATCGATGATGCCCTTGGGCTTCGGCGCGACGAGGGTGCCTGAACTGTCGTTCAATCCCATTCTAGCGCTCCTTTTTTCCATTCATAGGCAAAGCCGATGGTCAGCACCGCCAGGAACACCATCATCGACCAGAAGCCGAGCATGCCGAGCTTGGAGAAGGACACCGCCCACGGGAACAGGAAGGCGACCTCGAGATCGAAGATGATGAACAGGATAGACACCAGATAGAAGCGGATGTCGAACTTCATGCGGGCGTCGTCGAACGAGTTGAACCCGCATTCATAGGCGGAAAGCTTTTCCGGATCGGGATTGCGGTAGGCAACCAGGAACGGCGCAACGATCAGCGCCAGGCCGACGACCATCGCCACTGCGATGAAGAGCACGATGGGCAGATACGAACTTAGGAGTGCGCTCATGCGGCGACTTTCCTTCGGCGGCCAGTTCACTCTGATTACAGCAACGGACTCTAAGGCGGAAGCGTGACAGTTTAACCCGCTGAACCGTTTTAGGTGGCCTATGCTGCGACGCGGCGAGGGTTAGCGCAGCGGTTTCGGCGACGCAAGTCAAACCTTGTTCAAAATCCGGCGCTGGACGCCATATCGGAAGAAACTGGTCCGATCCGCTCCTGTTTGATTTCCTTCATGTTTTACTCCACTTTTCTATCCTGACATATCTCCCGCCATTTGCCTGCTAGCATGGCCGGAATCACCGACTGGAAACCCCGGCAAAGGATCGGTAGCTGGATGAAGGAAAAGATCTCGCTCGCCGCAGCAAGGCGCATTGCGCTCGGTGCGCAGGGTTTTACCGATGCGCGGCCTGCCGGCACGCCCGATCGTCGCCATCTCGCCCGCGTGCTTTCCCGAACTGGCCTGCTGCAGATCGATTCCGTCAGCGCCGTGGTGCGCGCCCACTATATGCCGCTCTATTCGCGCCTCGGCCCCTACCCGCTTGCGCTGCTCGACAACGCGGCCGTCACCCGCAAGCGAACCGTCTTCGAATACTGGGCCCATGAGGCTTCCTTCCTGCCCGTCGAGACCTATCCGTTGATGCGCTGGCGCATGCAGCGCGCCGAGCAAGGCGAGGAAATGTATCTCGGCCTCGCCAAATGGGGCCGCGAGCGCAAGGCGATGATCGAGGAGATCTACGGCCAAGTCGCGCAACGCGGGCCGATCGCCGCCTCCGACATCGAAGGCCACAAGGGCAATGGCGGCTGGTGGGGCTGGAGCGAGGCCAAGCACGCTTTCGAATGGCTGTTCTGGGCCGGGCGCATCACCACCGCCTACCGGCGCGGATTCGAGCGCTATTACGACCTGCCCGAGCGGGTTCTGCCGCAGGCCGTGCTCGACCTGCCGGTGCCCTCGGTCGAGGACGCGCATCGCGAATTGCTGCGCATTTCCGCGCGCGCCCACGGCATCGCCACCTATGGCGACCTGCGCGACTATTTCCGCCTGGCGCCGGGCGATACGAAGGCCAGGATCGAGGAACTGGTCGAGGTGGGCGAACTGGTGCCGATGAAGGTCGAAGGCTGGGACAAGCCCGCCTATCTCCACAAGGACGCCCGCTTTCCGCGCCGCATCGAGGCCCGCGCCCTGCTCGCGCCCTTCGATCCGGTGGTTTTCGAACGCACCCGGACGGAAAAACTCTTCGGCTTCCGCTACCGCATCGAGATCTACACGCCGGCCGAGAAGCGCCAGTACGGCTACTACGTGCTGCCTTTCCTGCTCGGCGACCGCATCGTTGCCCGGGTCGATCTGAGAGCTGACCGCCCGGCCGGCGTGCTGCGCGTCCATGCGGCTTTTGCCGAAGCCGGCGCTCCCGCCGAAACGGCCGCACAGCTCTTCGATGAGTTGAAACAGATGCAGGCATGGCTCGGCTTGGAAACCATCGAGGTGACGCCGGCCGGCGACCTTGGGCCGGCGTTGGCCGACATTTCGGTGTCGTAGCCGCGCGTTGACATGCCAGCACCTCTAAGCCTAAATCCGCCGCAGACGGTCTCCTCCCGGCAAGGGGAGGAGCCAAGAGGGAATGCGGTGCGGGAAAACCCAAATCCGCGGCTGTCCCCGCAACTGTGAGCGACGAGCCTCAGCCGAAAACCACTGGGATGTTTCCCGGGAAGGCGGCGCAAGGCGACGACCCGCGAGCCAGGAGACCTGCCGTCTGAGACATGAGAATCCGATCGCTCGGCGGGTTTTCCGGGCAAGGAGCCTGGTTTTGGATCGCAACGTCAGTTTTCCGGCTAATACCGCGGACATTTCGTCCGAACCCCGCGACGCGCTATCGGAAGTGACCGTCATCGTCTGCTCCTCCTGCCGCGATGAGACCGGTTCGGACGCGCATCCGCGCGCCGGCGCCCTCCTTGCCGAAGACGCGCGCCGCGCCGCGCCGGACGAGAAAATCCGCATCCGCACCGTCGAGTGTCTCGGCAATTGCAAACGCCGCCTGAGCGCGGCGCTGCTGCGCGACGGCTGCTGGAGCTATGTCTTCGGTGACCTGGAAACGACCAGCGGCGCCGACCTCGTCACCGGCGCAAAGCTCTTTGCCACCTCGACCGACGGCCTCATCCCCTGGCGAGGCCGGCCCGATTCCCTCAAGCGCGGCCTGGTTGCCCGCATCCCTCCCCTCGACCTGCTGAAGGACTGACATGACCGCATCCCTCTCCCGTGTTCCCTGCACTGTCGTCACCGGCTTTCTCGGCGCCGGCAAGACCACGCTGATCCGCAACCTGCTCGAAAACGCCAAGGGCAAGCGGCTGGCGATCATCGTCAACGAATTCGGCGATGTCGGCATCGACGGCGAGATCCTGAAAGGCTGCGGCATCGACACCTGCCCAGAGGAAAACATCGTCGAGCTCGCCAATGGCTGCATCTGCTGCACCGTCGCCGACGATTTCGTGCCGGCGCTCGACCAGATCCTGTCGCGCACGCCGAAGGTCGACCACATCCTGATCGAAACCTCCGGCCTCGCTTTGCCGAAGCCGCTCGTCCAGGCCTTCCAGTGGCCGACGGTGAAGAGCCGCGTGACGGTCGATGGCGTCATCGCCGTGGTCGACGGTCCGGCGCTGGCCGACGGCCGCGTCGCCGCCGATATGGACGCCCTGCAGGCGCAGCGCGCCGCCGACGATTCCCTCGACCACGATGATCCGGTCGAAGAGGTGTTCGAGGACCAGATCGCTTGCGCCGACCTGATCATCCTGTCGAAGAGCGATCTGATGGACGCGGCCGGCTCGGAGCGCGCCAACGCCGTCATCGGCGAGCACGTGGCGCGCGCCGTCAAGGTCGTACCGACCGCACAGGGCAAGGTCGACCCGTCGGTGCTGCTCGGTCTTGGCCTCGCCGTCGAAGACGACATCGAGAACCGCAAGACCCATCACGATGACGAGCTCGACCATGAGCATGACGATTTCGACTCCTTCGTCCTCGATATCCCGTCCATCGCCAGTCCGGATGAGCTGGCAAAGCGCGTCGCTCTCGCCGCCGAGCAGGAAAACGTTCTGCGCGTCAAAGGCTTTGTCGAGGTGGGTGGCAAGCCGATGCGGCTGCTGCTCCAGGCCGTCGGCCCGCGCGTCAACCACTATTACGACCGCGCCTGGACGTCGAACGACGACCGCCGATCGCGGCTCGTCGTCATCGGCCTCAAAGGGCTGAACCGCCGGGCGATCGAGCGTATCCTCGCCGGCTGAGGCAAGACCGAACCGCGATGCACATCCTCACCACGACATCCGCCTCGCTCGACGATCTCGCCGAGCCGATCGACCTCAGGCAGACGCCTGCGGATGTCGTGGCACTGTCCTTCACCGACAGCGATCTCGCCGGCCTCGCCGCTGCGTGGAAGGCCGACGCCGCGCGGCTGCCGTCGATGCGGCTGGCAGCACTTCGCGATCTCCGCCACCCGATGTCGGTGGATCTCTGGATCGACAGCGTCGCGCGCCATGCCAGGGTCGTCCTGGTCCGCATTCTCGGCGGCTACGACTGGTGGCGCTACGGCTGCGACCAGCTCGCAGCGGTTGCGCGCGAGCGAAATATCAAACTGGCGCTGCTGCCGGGCGAAAGCCACGACGAGGATCTGCGGCTGATCGAAGGCTCGACCCTGCCGCGCGCCGAACTCGACGCCCTGCTCGGCTATTTCCGCGAAGGCGGCCCGGCGAACATGAGCGCGCTGGTGCAAAGACTGGCAAGGCTCGCCGGGTCGGATACGGCCGTGGCCGAGCCGGTGAGCGTGCCGAAGGCGGGGTACTATCAACCAGGAATCGGAGTTGTCGCGAAATCAGTCTTCTTGAACGTCGGCGATCCGTCACACCCCCCTCTGTCCTGCCGGACAGAGGGGGGTGTGACGGACCTCAACATCGACAGCGTCGGTGCCCCCGTCATCCCCATCCTCTTCTACCGTTCGATGCTGCTCGCCGCCGACGTCGCCCCAATCGATGCACTCGCAGATGCCTTTCGCTCGCAGGGCATGACGCCAATGCCGATCTTCGTTTCGAGCCTCAAGGACCCGGTATCGCTGGCTTTCGTCGAAACCGCCATCGCCTCGCTGAACCCGTCCGCCATCGTCACTGCAACCGCCTTCGCCTCCGGTGCCGAGCCGGGTGCCGAAACGCTCTTCGACCGCGCCGGCGTGCCCGTGTTCCAGGTCATCGTCGCCACGACGCGGCGCGAAGTCTGGGAGAAAAACCAGCGCGGCCTGGCGCCCGCCGACCTTGCCATGCATGTCGTGCTGCCCGAGCTCGATGGCCGTATCCTCGCCGGCGCGATCTCCTTCAAGGGCGAGATTGACACCGATCCGGCGCTGGCCTTCCGCGCCTTCACCAACCGTCCCGAGGCGGATCGCGTCGCGCAGGTCGCCGCCCGCATCGCCGCCTTCCTCCGCCTTCAACGGACGCAGCGGGCGGAACGCAAGCTGGCGATCCTGATTCCGGATTATCCAAGCGCGCCCGGACGCACCGGCTATGCTGTCGGCCTGGATGTGCCGTCGAGCGTGCTCGCCATGCTGCATGACCTGAAGGAACAGGGCTATACGGTTGACAGGATTCCGCAATCGCCGCGCAGATTGCTGGATGTGTTGGAGGTGGGTGGACTTGGTCTCACCTTACAGGAATATCTCGCCTTTTCGGCAGCGCTTCCCGAAGGTGCACGCGACACGGTTGAGGCAGCATGGGGAAGAGCCAACGGCAAAGCTCACGTCAATGCGCCCCCCTCTGTCCTGCCGGACATCTCCCCCTCTAGGGGGGAGATTGCGCCTGCATCGATGCTTTCGCCAATCATCAACGCTGGAGGAGAAGCGCCGTCAGCGAAACTGCCAATCTCCCCCCTTGAGGGGGAGATGTCCGGCAGGACAGAGGGGGGTGTTCAAGCGCCTCCTTCCGCAAGCTTCCCCTTCCGCGCCGCCACCTTCGGCAACGTTACCGTGGCGCTGGCCCCCGACCGTGGTCGCTCCGCAGACCGCCGCGCCGACTACCACGACCCGACCCTTCCCCCGCGCCACGAACTGATCGCCTTCGGCCTGTGGCTGCAAAAGTCGCTCGGCGTCCACGCCATCGTCCATGTCGGCGCGCATGGCACGCTGGAATGGCTGCCGGGCAAGACGGTCGCGCTCTCCGACACCTGCTTTCCCGAGATCGTCACCGGCTCGCTGCCGGTTGTCTATCCCTTCATCGTCTCCAATCCTGGCGAGGCGGCGCAGGCCAAGCGCCGCATCGCGGCCGTCACGCTCGGTCATCTGCCGCCGCCGCTGACCGGCGCCGGGCTCGACGAGGCGCAACAGAGGCTTGAGCGGCTGGTCGACGAATACGCACAAGCCGACGGGCTCGACCGCCGCCGCCGCGACCGACTCGCAAGGCTGATCGTCGAAACGGCGCAGAAGACAGGCCTTGCTTCTGAAGCCGGAGTTGCCGGAACCGATGCGCCGGACGAGGCGCTGCGCCGCATCGACGCGTGGCTGTGCGACCTCAAGGATTTTGCCGTCAAGGACGGGCTGCATGTCTATGGCCGCGCGCCCGATGACGAAGCCGATCCGCTGCGCCGCCAAAGCGCCGAGACCGAAAAAAGCGCCCTGCTCGCTGCGCTCGACGGCCGTCACATCAAAGCCGGACCGGCAGGCGCGCCGGCGCGCGGCCGTTCCGACGTGCTGCCCACCGGCCGCAACCTTTTCACCTCAGATCCGCGCACCATGCCGACGTCGACCGCCTGCGATCTCGGGCAGGCGGCGGCGGAAGAAGTCGTGCGCAGCTACATGCAGAGCCATGGCGATTGGCCGCGCTCGCTGGTCATCGACCTCTGGGGCTCGGCGTCGTTGCGCACCGGCGGCGAGGAGATCGCGCAAGGCCTCGCGCTGATGGGCTGCCGGCCGCAATGGGATGCCGCCACGGGTCGCGTCACCGGCATCGAGGTGCTGCCGCCAGCTTCGCTCGGCCGCCCGCGCGTCGACGTCACCTGGCGCATCTCCGGCCTGTTTCGCGATATGTTCCCGATCCAGATCGCGCTGATCGACGCCGCCGCCAGCGCCGTCGCCGGCCGCGACGAGGACGATTCGGAAAATCCGCTTGCCGCCGCGGCCCGTGCCCAAGGCAAGATCGGTCCGCGCATTTTCGGTACCTCGCCCGGCACTTACGGCGCCGGGGTAGAGGAATTGCTGTCGCGGGGCGAATGGAGCGCGCGCGAAGAGATCGGCCGCGCCTATCTCGAAGCAACCTCGCATGCCTATGGCGGCGCCGACGGTGAGGCCATCTCCGCGCCCGGCGTGTTCGAGGGCCGCATCGCCGAGGCGGACCTGCTTGTCCACACCGGCGACGACCCGGGCCGCGACATCCTCGAAGGTTCGGCCGATGTCGCCTTCATCGGCGGGTTTTCGGCCGCACTTGCCGCGCTTGGCAGGAATGCCGATGTCATCGTGCTCGACACGACTGACCCTAAGAAGCCGAGGCCGCGATCGGTCGGCGAAGCCGTGTCACGCGTGGTGCGGGCCCGCGCCGTCAATCCGCGCTTCATTGCCGGGCAGATGCGCCACGGCCCCCGCGGCGCCTCGGAATTCGCCGAGACGGTCGACCGCCTGGTCGGCTTCGCCGAGACCACGCATGCCATATCGGGCGCGCTGATCGAGGCGGTGCACGACGCCTATATCGGCGACGCGGAAGTCCGAGCCTTCTTGCTGCGCGAAAATCCCGCCGCCGCGAAGGTCATCGCTGAGCGATTCCTGGCTGCGCGACGGCGCGGTCTCTGGCATCCGCTCAGGAATTCCATCGACGACGATCTCACGGCCTTGATCGCCGAGGCGCAGGCAAGCGGGGTGGCGGCATGAACGCCTTCTCGCGCCGCGGCGCCTGCCCTGCTTTGTCCGCACCGATGCAGACCGGCGACGGCCTGCTGGTGCGGCTCAATCCGGTTGCTGGAGGGCTTGCGCCCAAGTCGCTGATCGGTCTCTGCGAATCCGCCTTGCGCCACGGCAACGGCATCATGGAAGTGACCGCTCGCGGTAGCCTGCAGATCCGCGGCCTGACCGCATACAGCGCTGGGCTGCTGGCGGCGGAAGTGGATGCGCTGGGCATTGCGGTGCGGACGGGCGTGCCGGTGGAGACCGGGCCGCTCGCGGGTATCGACCCCCAGGAGATTGCAGATCCGCGCCCGCTGGCGGAACGGATCAGGGCGGCGGTTGAAGAGGCCGGGCTGACTCGACGGTTGGGGCCGAAGGTGTCCGTGGTCGTCGACGGCGGCGGGCAGTTGACGTTGGACGCAGTGACAGCTGATGTGCGGTTGAAGGCAGTGCACACTGCTGCTGGCGTGAAATGGGGCATGTCCGTTGCGGGCGACGCGCACGATGCAAGACCGCTCGCGACAGTCGATGCGGATGCCGCACGCGACATCGCCCTCGCAGCGCTCAGGATGGTCGCCGAGAAAGGTCGCGAGGCGCACACACGGGATTTGTCGGAGCGGCAATTGGCTTCTCTCGCAGGCTGGCATTCCTTCGCGCCCCCCTCTGTCCTGCCGGACATGTCCGGCAGGACAGAGGGGGGCGCCTTAGAGCGCCATCGCTCACCGATCGGCCTCTTTGACCTACGCGAAGGTCAAGCCCTCGGCATCGGCCTGCCCTTCGGAAGCATGCCGGCCCAGAACCTCATCGACCTCGCCGCCCGGGCCTCAGATCTGGACTCGACCGAAATCCGCCTGGCCCCAGGCCGCACCCTGCTTTTCCTCGGCCTCACCGCATCCGCCTGCCCTCCCCTCCAAGCCTCCGCGTCCGCCCTCGGCTTCATCACCGCCCCCACCGATCCGCGCACCCGCATTGCCGCCTGCCCCGGAGCGCCCGCCTGCGCCTCCGGCCGCATCGCCACCCGCGCCATCGCCGAAGAAATCGCAACGGAAAGCCCCGATCTCTTCGATGCCTCCCTCACCCTCCACATTTCCGGCTGCGCCAAGGGCTGCGCCCATCCCGGCCCAGCGGGCCTCACCCTGGTCGGCGACGAAAACGGAGCCGGACTTGTCGTGGACGGGACGGCAAAGGCCCTTCCTGCCGGATACAGGCCGGGCTATGACGCCGCGCGCGGGGTCGCCGGCATTGCGGCGGCGATCCGAAACGCACGGCATCCCGGCGAGACTGCCGCCGCTTGCCTCACAAGGCTCGGCGCGACTGAGATCGCCGAACTCTATCGACGGAACTGAAGAATGGCCGCCTACGACTATATCCATGACGGGATGGCGATCTACGAGCGCTCTTTCGCCATCATCCGCGCCGAGGCGGACTTGTCGCGCTTTTCCGAGACAGAGGCCGATGTCGCGATCCGCATGATCCACGCCTGCGGCCAGGTCGAGGCAGCCAGCCAGTTCGTGTTCTCCAGCGGTTTCGTTGAAGCGGCCCGTGCCGCCCTTGCCGCCGGGGCGCCGATCTTCTGCGATGCCGAGATGGTCGCCCACGGCATCACCCGTGCCCGCCTGCCGGCCGGAAACGAGGTGATCTGCACGCTGCGCGACCCGCGCACCGTCGATATCGCCAAGGAAATCGGCAACACGCGCTCGGCCGCCGCTATCGACCTTTGGAGCGAGCGCATGGCAGGTTCGGTGGTCGCCATCGGCAACGCACCGACCGCGCTGTTCTATCTGCTCGAAAAATTGCGCGACGGCGCGCCGAAGCCGGCCGCCATCATCGGCATGCCGGTTGGTTTCGTCGGTGCTGCCGAATCCAAGGATGCTCTGGCCGAGAATTCCTACGGTGTGCCTTACGCCATCGTACGCGGCAGGCTGGGCGGCAGCGCCATGACGGCCGCTGCACTCAACGCATTGGCGAGGCCAGGCCTGTGAACGCTTTTCCCAAAGGCCGGCTCGTCGGCGTCGGCACCGGTCCCGGCGATCCGGAGCTATTGACGCTGAAGGCGGCGCGCGTGCTGGCCGAGGCTGACGTTGTCGCCTATTTCGCCAAGCGCGGCAACAACAGCAACGCGCGCGCCATTGTCGAGGCGCGCTTTCGCCCGGATATGGTCGAGCTGCCGCTGCTCTATCCGGTGACGACCGAGATCGACAAGGATCACGACGACTATCGCTCGCAGATCACCGATTTCTACGAGCAGTCCGCCGAACAGGTCGCCGGGCATCTCGGCGCCGGCAAGATGGTGGCCGTGCTGTCGGAGGGCGATCCGCTTTTCTACGGCTCCTACATGCATCTCCATGTGCGCCTCTCGCACCGATTCCCGACCGAAGTCATTCCCGGTATCACCGCCATGTCCGGCTGTTGGTCGGCGACCGGCCTGCCGATCGTCCAGGGCGACGATGTGCTGACCGTGCTTCCCGGCACGATGAGCGAGTTCGAGCTGACGCGGCGGCTGGCCGATACCGACGCCGCCGTCATCATGAAGGTCGGCCGCAACCTGCCGAAGATCCGCCGCGCGCTGGAAGCGACCGGCAAGCTGGCGCAGGCCGTCTATGTCGAGCGCGGCACCATGCCGGGCAGCGTGTCGATGCGGCTCGCGGAAAAGCAAGACGACAAGGCGCCCTATTTCGCCATCGTGCTGGTCGCCGGCTGGTCGGCGCGTCCCGGAGTTCCCGGAGCAAAGCCATGAGCGGCCGCCTCACCGTGATCGGCCTCGGTCCCGGCAATGCCGATCAGGTCACGCCGGAGGCGATCCGCGCCGTGACGGAGGCTTCCTTCTTCTATGGCTACAAGCCCTATCTCGACCGGCTCGAGCTGCGACAGGATCAGACCCGCATCGCCTCCGACAATCGCGAAGAGCTAGCCCGCTCGAACGAGGCGCTGGCCAAGGCAGCCGAAGGTCACAGCGTCGCTGTCGTGTCCGGCGGCGATCCCGGCGTATTCGCCATGGCGGCCGCCGTCTGCGAGGCGATCGAAGCCGGCCCGCCAGAATGGAGGTCGATCGAGCTCGCGGTCGTCCCCGGCGTCACCGCCATGCTCGCGGTCGCCGCCCGCATCGGCGCGCCGCTCGGCCATGATTTCTGCGCCATCTCGCTCTCCGACAATCTAAAACCCTGGGAGCTGATCGAGCTGCGTCTGCTGGCGGCGGCTGGCGCCGGCTTCGTCATTGCGCTCTACAATCCGATCAGCAAGGCGCGCCCCTGGCAGCTCGGCCGCGCCTTCGAATGCCTGAAGGCCATTCTGCCGGGCACCACCCCCGTGATCTTCGGCCGCGCCGCCGGCCGGCCCGATGAGCGCATCGAGGTGTTTCTGCTCGCCGACGCCGATGCGGCAAAGGCCGACATGTCGACCTGCGTCATCATCGGCTCGCCCGAGACCCGCATCATCAAGCGCGGCGACAAGCCCGCGCTGGTCTACACGCCGCGTTCGGCAACTGGGTCGAGAAAATGATCGACCATCGCAGCCAGCTGATCGACGGTCTCGGCCGACGCAATGTCAGGCAGCGGCGGCCTGCGCACCATGATCACTTCGATGCCGAGCGCGCGCGCCGCGGCGATCTTGCCGTAGGTCGCCTCGCCGCCGCTGTTCTTCGAAACGACGGTATCGATGGCGTATTTTTCAAGCAGCGCGCGCTCGTCCGCTTCGGGAAACGGCCCGCGCGCCAGAAGGTAAACTACGTCAGGCACAGCCAGCTTCGGCTCGATCGGGTCGACGCTGCGAATGAGATAGCGATGCTGCGGAGCGGTCTCGAACGCGCCGGCTTCCTGCCGGCCGATCGCCAGCAAGACTCGTCGCGGTGCCGTGCCAAGCGCCTTGGCCGCTTCAGCGACGCTCTCCACCAGCGTCCAGCGATCACCCGCGACAGGCTCCCAGCCGGCACGCCGCAGCGCAACGATCGGCACGCTGGTTTGCCTGGCCGCCTCAGCGGCATTGGCCGAGATACGGGCCGCATAAGGATGCGTGGCGTCGATCACCAGATCGACCTGTTCCCGGTGGAGATAGGCGGCCAATCCCTGCACGCCGCCAAAGCCGCCGCTACGCATGGGCACGCCTTGCGCCATGGGGCTTTCGGTGCGGCCGGCGAGCGACAGCGTGATCGAGAAATCCTTCCGGCGAGCCAGCTTGCCCGCCAGCTGCCGGGCCTCCGTGGTTCCGCCGAGAATCAGAATACGGTGCGTCATCATGCCTGCTGAGGGTTCGCGCGCTGCCAAGCCGGTCGCAAGATGGCTGACCATCGTCGGCATCGGCGAGGACGGTGTAGCGGGTCTGGGCGACGAGGCCAAGCGCAGGATCGCCGAGGCCGAAGTCATCTTTGGCGGCAAGCGGCACCTCGCGCTCGTCTCAGACTTGGTCAAGGGCAGGGCGCGACCGTGGCCGACGCCGTTCGATTCCGAGATGCATGACGTGCTGGCGCTCGAAGGCAGAAGCGTCTGCGTGCTGGCTTCCGGCGACCCGTTCTTCCACGGCGTCGGCGTCACGCTGGCGCGCAAAGTGAAACCGGATGAGATGCTCGTCCTGCCGGCGCCGTCATCGCTGTCGCTGGCCGCCTCCCGCCTCGGCTGGGCGCTGCAGGATGTCGAGACCATCTCGTTGCATGGCCACCCGATCGACATCCTCCGCCCCCTGCTCCACCCCGGCGCACGTATCCTTGCGCTCACATCCGACAGCGACGCGCCGGCCGCCATCGCCGCGCTGCTTGACGAACTCGGCTTCGGTCCGTCGCGGTTGACGGTTCTCGAAGCGCTTGGCGGCCAGGACGAAACGCGCCGCGCTGTCCGAGCCGACGCCTTCGATCTCAAGAACATCAATCCGCTCAACGTGCTGGCGCTCGAAATAGAATCGACTCCGGATGCGCGCATCCTGCCTTTGACCGTCGGCCTTGCCGATCATCTGTTCGAGCATGACGGCCAGATCACCAAGCGCGAGATCCGCGCCATGACGCTGTCGGCGCTGGCGCCGCGGCGCGGCGAACTGCTCTGGGATATCGGTGCCGGCTCCGGCTCGATCGGCATCGAATGGATGCTGGCCCACCCTTCGATGCGGGCGATTGCCATCGAAGCCGACAGCGAGCGCGCCGCCCGCATCCATCGCAATGCCGCGCATTGCGGCGTGCCCGGTCTCGTCGTCATCGAAGGCTCGGCACCGAAAGAGCTGGCAACACTGGAGACACCAGACGCCATCTTCATCGGAGGCGGCGGCAGCGATGCCGGCGTGCTGGAGACGGCGATCAAGTCGCTGCGCGCCGGCGGCCGGTTGGTCGCCAATGCTGTGACGCTGGAAATGGAGGCGCTCCTGCTTGACCAGCATACCAGGCGCGGCGGCGACCTACTGCGCATCGCCCTCTCGCGTGCGGCGCCGGTAGGATCCATGCAAGCCTGGCGTCCGGCCATGCCGGTCATGCAATGGAGCTGGGTAAAGCCATGATGGTCGCGGGTATCGGCTGCCGGAAGGGTGTGATGGCGCGCGACGTGCGGGCCGCGATCGAGACCGCGCTCGAAGCGCATGGGTTGGCAGTAACCGCGCTTTCAGCGCTGGCAACGGGCGAAATGAAACGCGACGAGCAAGCGATCTTTCTTGCCGGTCGCGACCTCGACCTGCCCGTGCTCGTCGTCTCCGACGACGCCTTGCAAACCGTCTCGTCCGGCACGATCAGCCAATCCGAATGGTCGCGGGCTCATGCCGGCACGCCGTCGGTTTCGGAAGCGTCGGCCCTGGCCGCGGCCGGCAAAGAGGCGAAACTGCTTGGACCGCGTACGGTACTTGGTCCTGTTACCTGCGCCATCGCCCTTGGTGGAGGCCCAAAATGACCGTCCATTTCATCGGCGCCGGCCCTGGTGCTGCCGACCTCATCACCTTGCGCGGCAGCCGCCTGCTGGCGTCCTGCCCGGTCTGCCTCTATGCCGGCTCGATCGTCGCGCCGGAACTGCTCGAACACTGCGCGCCCGGAACCAGGCTGATCGACACCGCGCCGATGTCGCTCGACGAGATCGAGGCCGAATATCTTGCCGCCCACAAAGCCGGCCAGGACGTCGCGCGCCTGCATTCTGGCGACCTTTCGGTGTGGAGCGCAGTGGCCGAGCAGATCCGGCGGCTCGAGAAGCGCGATATCCCCTACACGATGACGCCGGGCGTGCCTTCCTTCGCGGCGGCGGCGGCGGCGCTTCGGCGCGAGCTTACCATTCCCGAGCTCGCGCAAAGCCTCGTGCTGACCCGCGTGTCTGGCCGCGCCTCGAAAATGCCGCCCGGCGAGACGCTTGCCGGCTTCGGCCGCACCGGCGCAACTCTAGCCATCCATCTCGCCATCCATGCCATCGACCGCATCGTTGCCGAACTCACGCCGCTCTATGGCGCAGAGTGCCCAGTGGCGGTCGTCTTCCGCGCTTCCTGGCCGGACGAGCGCATTCTGATCGGCACGCTGGGCACGATCGAGGCGCAGCTTGCGCAAAATCCGATGGAGCGCACCGCGATCATCTTCGTCGGCAGCGCGCTCGCCGCGCAGGATTTCGGCGAAAGCTCACTCTACGACGCCCACTACCAGCGGCGTTTTCGCGGACGGGACGGATTGTGAACGGCAGCGCCAATACGAACGGACGGGCTACGGTCGAGCAGGCGCTGGCGCGGCTGAACTTCAAGCCGCGCGAACTGGAACCCGGCCATGTCTGGCTGGCCGGCGCCGGCCCCGGCGATCCCGGTTGCCTGACGCTTGAGGTTCTGGCCGCGCTCGGCCAATGCGACGCGCTGGTCTTCGACGCGCTGGTCTCAGCGGATGTTGTCGCGGTCGCGCAGGGTGCCGAGTTGTTCTATGCGGGAAAACGTGGCGGCAAGCCTTCTATGAAGCAGGACGACATCACCGCTTTGCTGGTGAAGCTGGCGCGCGAGGGCCGCCGGGTCGTGCGGCTGAAGGGTGGCGACCCCTACATCTTCGGCCGCGGCGGCGAAGAGGCCTTGGCGCTGGCGCGGGAAAACATCCCGTTCCGCGTGCTCTCCGGCCTCACATCAGGTCTTAGCGCGCTCGCCGCCACCGGCATCCCCGCCACCATGCGCGGCATCAACAAGGCAGTCATTCTCGCCACCGGCCATGCCGCGGGCACGGATGACGATATCGACTGGGCGGCGATCGCCCGGACCGGACAGCCGATCGTCGTCTATATGGGCATGGCCAATTTGCCGCTGATCGCGGCGGCGTTGCTCGAAGGCGGGCTGGCGCCGTCGACGCCGGCGGCGGTGATCGTTTCCGCGACGACGCCGCAGGAGCGCATCCTCGTCGCCACGCTTGCCACAATCGCCCAGGAAGCAGCCGCCGCCGGCCTCGCCTCGCCGGCACTGATCGTCGTCGGCGGCATTGTCGCCATGCGCGCAGCACTGGCGGGCGGGGCATGACGGCGCGCGCGATCATCATCGGCGCGTCGCGCTCGGGCTCGGGCAAGACCAGCGTCACCATCGGCCTGCTGCGCGCGCTGGCCCGCCGCGGGCTGAAAGTGCGCGGGGCAAAGTCCGGACCGGACTATATCGACCCCGGCTTCCATAGCGCCGCGACAGGCCTGTCCGGCGTGAACCTCGACAGTTGGGCGATGCCGCCTGCCCTGTTGAATGCGCTGGCCAGGCAAGCGGCGGACGATGCCGACTACGTCATCCTCGAAAGCGCCATGGGCCTGTTCGACGGCATTCCCGCGCCGCAAGGCCGCACGGGCTCGGCCGCAGATCTGGCGCGGCTCTATGGCCTGCCGGTGCTTCTGGTGCTCGACGTTTCCGGACAGTCGACCACGGCCGCGGCGGTGGCCAAGGGCTTTGCCACCTACGATCCGGACGTGCGCATGGCCGGCGTCGTGCTCAACCGCCTCGGCAGCGAACGCCACCGCCGCCTCTCGGGCGACGCCATCGAGGCGATCGGCCTTCCCGTGGTCGGCGCCATCCTGCGCGATCCGACGCTCAACCTGCCGGAACGGCATCTGGGTCTTGTCCAGGCCGGCGAGTACGAGAACCTGATGGCGCATCTCGACCGGCTGGCCGACATGGTCGAAAAGTCCCTCGACATCGACGCCATCCTGACGCTGGCGACACCGCTGGAACCCCTGCCCGGCGAATTTGCCGACGCCTTGCAGCCGCCCGCGCAGCGCATTGCGCTGGCGGAGGACGCGGCCTTCACCTTCCTCTATCCGCATGTCGCCAATCATTGGCGAACGGCCGGCGCCGAAATCGTGCCGTTCTCGCCTTTGGCCGACGAGGCGCCTGCCGAAGACTGCGAAATCTGCTGGCTGCCCGGCGGCTATCCGGAACTGCATGCCCGCAGACTCGCCGCGGCCGACAATTTCCGCGCAGGCTTGGCGCGCTTTGCCGCGACGAAGCCGGTCCACGGCGAGTGCGGCGGCTTCATGGTGCTGGGCGAAGTGCTGGAGGACGCGGACGGGATAAGCCATAGGATGCTCGGCCTTCTCGGCCATTCGACGAGCTTCGCCAAGCGCAAGATGAATCTCGGCTATCGCGAGGCGCGGCTTCGCGCCACCTGCCCGTTGGGGCCGGAGGGCACGCTCATTCGCGGCCATGAATTCCACTATGCGCAGATGACGGCTACCGGCAATGACGAGCCGCTGGCCGACCTTGCCGACGGCCAGGGCAATCCGCTTGGCCCGTCCGGCTACCACCGCGGCCATGTCAGCGGCACCTTCTTCCATGCCATTGCGAGGGGCGCATGAGGGGCTTCTCCGAGCCTCGCCGGTTTCTCGACGACATCGGCCTCAGCCTCGTCTTCTTCACGCGACTGAGGCTCCCTTCCAGCGATTTCGGCGGCCGAAGCCTTGCCGATGCCATCTGGGCAGCGCCCGTTGCCGGTCTCGCCGTGGCGATCATCGGCGCGATCGCCTACGCCGTTGCTTCGAGGCTCGGGCTTGTCGACGGTCCCGCCGCGGCGCTCGCGCTTGCGGCGACGATGCTTGTCACCGGCTGCCTGCATGAGGACGGGCTCTCCGACATCGCCGATGGTTTCGGCGGCGGCAGGACGCGTGAGAGGAAGCTGGAGATCATGCGCGACAGCCGCATCGGCGCCTATGGCGCGGCGGCGCTCGGCATCTCGCTGCTCATTCGCTGGAGCGCGCTTTCGGAACTGGCCGGGCCTGGCCATATCTTCCTGGCGCTTTTGGCAGCACACGCCGCCTCGCGCGGCCTGTTCGGCGCCTTCATGCATCTTCTGCCGCCGGCGCGCCCCGATGGGCTGTCGGCCGACGCGGGCTCGGTCACTGCCGAAACCGCCGTCGTTGGCGCCGCGCTCGGAGCCGTGGCGCTGTTGGCGCTCGGCCTCGGCGGCGCAATTGCCGCGGTGATCCTGCTTGGCCTGCTGTTTGCCGCCTTTCGTGCGCTCTGCCTCAGCCAGATCGGCGGCCAGACCGGCGATACGATCGGCGCGCTGCAGCAGCTCGGCGAGATCGCCGTGCTGCTTGTCGCTTCCGCTTGCCTTTCCTGATTCTTCTTTCGGAGACCTTGCCCTCATGTCCCCTCAAACAACGTCGTTCAAATCGCTCGAAGACCTTCGCGCCGCCTGCCTCGATCTGTCCGGCGGCAGCGATACGGCCGCCGCCGCCGTTGCCCGTCGCCAGGACACGCTGACCAAGCCGCAGGGCAGTCTCGGCCGGCTGGAAACGATCGCCGCGTGGTTGGCCCGCTGGCAGGGCCGCGACATGCCGAAGCTCGATGCGGTCAAGGTCTTCGTGTTTGCCGGCAATCACGGCGTCACCGCGCAGGGCGTGTCGGCCTATCCTTCGGAAGTCACTGTACAGATGGTGGCGAACTTCGCCGGCGGCGGCGCTGCCATCAACCAGCTCGCCCGCGTCGCCGGCGCCAGGCTCGACGTCATCCCGCTCGATCTCGACCACCCGACCGGCGATTTCACGCAAGCGCCGGCCATGGACGAGCAGACCTTCCTCGCCGCGGTCTCGGCCGGCTACGACGCCGTGACCAACGATCTCGACCTCGTCTGTTTCGGCGAGATGGGCATCGGCAACACCACGCCGGCAGCAGCGATCTCGGCCGCTCTTTTCGGCGGCGGCGCGGAAAAATGGACCGGCCGCGGCACCGGCGTCGATGATGCCGGATTGATCCGCAAGATCACCGCCATAGAGGCGGGCCTGAAGCGCCATGCCGATTCGCTTTCCGACCCGCTGAAGATCGCCGGAGCGCTTGGCGGACGCGAGCTTGCGGCGATCTTCGGCGCCACGCTCGCCGCGCGCAAGAACAACGTGCCGGTGCTGCTTGACGGCTTCGTCTGCACCGCCGCCGTGGCGCCGCTGGCAAGGCTGCACCCGACCGGGCTGGCGCACACCGTCGCCGCCCATGTCTCGGCCGAAGCCGGTCATCGCCGCCTGCTCGAAGCGCTGGGCCTGCCGCCGCTGCTCGACCTCGGCATGCGGCTCGGCGAAGGCTCCGGCGCCTGCCTTGCCGTCAACATCGTCCGCTCGGCGCTGGAGTGTCATACGAGAATGGCGAGTTTCGCGGAAGCCGGCGTTTCGGAAAAATAATCTTCCTTCAAAATTTCAACGCTGTTGAAATGACGAAATAACGTCCTCTTGATTGTTTCGTGCGACAGAGATGTTTCACGGGAGATCGAAACGATGTATTTGAAGGGCCTAATATTTGTTACGTTTCTTGCTAGGATGGCACTGCCGGTCCTTGCCCAAGATCAATATGTTCGCCCGCTTCGCCCCGGCGAAGACGGATCTGCCAGAATCCAATCGTCGATTTCGATGACCCTTCCGGTCAAGGACGACGAGGACGCAGCCGCCCAGCAGCAGGCCGCACTTCGCTCTTTCTACAAGGTCGCGGCCGTCAGTTGCGCCATGGTGGTCGAGACTGTCGCCGACACCTGCGAAATCACCGGCATGACAACTAACGTCAATGCCCGGGATCGCAATGTCGGTGGTTATGGCGGATCGCAGGTTACGGTGACCGGCCAGATCACGATGAAGGTCAAGTTCAAGGCCAGCTTGAACAGGACAGCGCAGTAGGACTGGTGCCCATCTCGCTTGTTTTCTGGCCGCTTTATGAAAAGAATTTGGTGGGTGTGCACAGGATCGAACTGTGGACCCGCTGATTAAGAGTCAGCTGCTCTACCAACTGAGCTACACACCCACACCGCCGGGAAATCCAGCGTCGGCGGCGCATATAGCCGCCGGTTTGAGCGATGTCCAGCCCTGCCGGATCATTTCCCGACAAATCGCCGAATTGCCGCAGGTGTCACACAAAAAGCTGGCCTTCTGCCACTTTGATCGCATGGCCTCCGATGCGCGCGGAGGCCAGTTTTCCGCCGTCGACATTGAGTTCGAGCCGGATGCGCGAGGGCCTCCCCATTTCCAGCCCCTGCTCGATCCAAAGCTGCGAGATCCCGTCCGTTGGACCATCGAAATGCATGATGGCGCCGGCAAAGGCCGCCGCCGCGGAGCCGGTCGCCGGATCTTCGTAGGAAGGATTGCCAGGCACGATCATGCGCACATGGAAGGCGCTGTCGTGATGCACCGTCTCGCGGCAATAGACGTACGGGCTGGCGAAGGCCCATTCGCTCTTGCGCGGCGCGAGTTCGGACCATGCCTGGTTGTCCAGCCTGACTTTTGCGGCCGCTTCGAGGCCGGCAACCGGAATGGTGACGTAGGGCACGCCGGCCGACCAGAAGGAGACGCGGTGATTCTCGAAGCCGAGCTCATGCGGGCCAAGGCCAAGCGCGGCGCCGATCATTTCCGGTTCGGCGGCGAGTTCCAGCCGCTCAGGCAGTTTCGCCAAGTCGAATTCGGCGAAGGTAGCGCCATCATGCCTGCTGACCGCGCAACGCACGGGGCCGATGTTCTCCTCCAGCACAAAGATGCCAGTCGCTTCGCCAGCCTGCTCCGCAAGCGCGATAGCCGACCCAACCGTCGGATGGCCCGCGAACGGCATCTCATAATCGGGCGTGAAGATGCGTATACGGTTGCGATGCTTGGGATTTTCGGGCGACAGCACGAACACCGTCTCGGACAGGTTGAATTCGCGCGCGATCGCTTGCATGGCGGCCGTATCCAGCCCCTCGCTGTCGAGCACCACCGCCAGCGGATTCCCGGCCAGCCGCTCGGTCGTAAACACGTCGTAAAGCAAGTAGTCGCGCATCATTTGGAAAACCTTCCGCCTCGTCCCGAATTTCTGCTCGATCCCAACATGAGGGAAATTTAATTTGAAATTCGAACCTCAAGGCATGATTTGTTCACGGATAGGGACATCAATTTGTCGTTATAGGGGTCCGTGGTGGACCAGCTTGTCAATCCGCCAAACGCAGAAACCGACACTTCCATCGAAACGGCCCTCGGGCTCGACCGCAAAGGCGTGAGCCGCAAGCGCCGCCGCTTCTGGCTCTACGCGCTGCTGGCGCTGGCTGTCGTGGCGGCCGCGATCGCCGGCTACCGCTGGAACGCCGTCTCGCCGCCCCGGATCGAATACGCGACCGCGCCGGCGACGATTGCCGACCTGACCGTCAAGGTGTCGGCGACCGGCACGCTGCAGCCGCTGACGCAGGTCGACATCTCCAGCGAGCTTTCCGGCATCGTCCGCGCCGTCGCCGTCAACGAGAACCAGCAGGTCAAGAAGGGCGACGTGCTCGCGACGCTCGACACCGCCAAGCTCGAAGTCCAGATCGAGCGCGCCACCGCCTCGGCAAAGGCGGCGGCGGCCGCCGTCGAAGATGCCAAGGTCACGCTGCAGGAAAACCAGAACGCGGTGGTCCGCGCGAGCGCCCTCACCAAGCGCGGCATGGCGACGGATCAATCGCTTGAGGCCGCGACCGCGACACGCGATCGCTCCAAGGCCGCGCTCGACAGCGCCGAGGCCAATCTCGCCATCGCCGAAGCTGATCTGAAGGCCCAGCAGACCGACCTTGCCAAGAGCACCATCTACGCGCCGATCGACGGCATCGTGCTCACGCGCTCCGTCGATCCGGGGCAGACGGTCGCTTCTTCGCTGCAGGCGCCGGTGCTGTTCGTCATCGCTGCCGACTTGCGGAACATGGAGCTGCAGGCGGCGGTGGACGAGGCCGATATCGGCCAGGTCAAGCCCGGCCAGCATGCCCGCTTCACCGTCGATGCTTTCCCGGACCGTCCCTTCGACGCCGAGATCCGCGACATCTCCTATGCTTCCGTCACCACCGACGGCGTCGTCACTTACAATGCACGGCTGGAAGTCGACAACGGCGAACTTCTGCTCAGGCCAGGCATGACCGCCACGGTCGCGGTGGTGACCCGGCAGGCCAAGGGCGTGCTCACCGTGCCGGCCACAGCCTTCCGTTACCGCCCGGCGCTACAGGCGGCCCGCGGCTGGAGCCTGCGCGACCTCTTTACCGGCCGCATGGGGCGCCCCAACCGGCAGCGCGAGGCGACGAAAGCGCCGATCGACGGCTCGCGCACGCTCTATGTGTTGGACAACGGACGGCCGCATGCCCTCAACGTCAGGATCGGCTCGACCGACGGTGAACTGACCGAGATCACGTCCGGCCTCGAGGAAGGCGCAGAGGTCATCACCGGCTCGCAGCAACGGAGCTGACCCGTGTCCGCTCCCCTGCTCATCACCTTCGACAGTGTATGGAAGAGCTATGGCGAGGGCGAAGCGTGCGTGCACGCACTTGCCGGCGTCGATCTTGCCGTCCGCAGAAGTGAGTTCGTCGCCATCATGGGACCGTCCGGCTCGGGCAAGTCGACGGCGATGAACATCATCGGCTGTCTCGACACGCCGACGGCCGGAACCTACCGCTTCAAGGGCGTCGATGCCGGCCGGCTCGACCGCAACCGCCGCGCCCTGCTGCGCAACCTTTATGTCGGCTTCGTCTTCCAGGGCTACAATCTCCTGCCCCGCACCACGGCGGCGGAAAATGTCGAGCTGCCGCTGATCTATCGCGGCGTTTCCGCCCGCGAGCGCCGGGAGCTGGCCATGCAGGCGCTCGCCCAAGTCGGACTTGTCGGGCGCGAACATCACACGCCGGCCGAGCTCTCGGGCGGCCAGCAACAGCGCGTGGCGATCGCGCGTGCCATCGTCACCAAACCGACTCTGCTTGTTGCCGACGAGCCCACCGGAAATCTCGACACCGCGCGCACGCACGAAATAATGGAATTGCTGACCAGGCTGAACGCCGAATTCGGCCTCACCATCGTCATGGTCACGCACGAAGCCGACGTCGCGGCATATGCCGGGCGCACGGTGCGCTTCCTCGACGGCCACGTCGCTTCCGATACAGCGAAAGCCGAAGCAGCATGATCTGGGAAACCGTCCGCCTTTCGCTGATTTCCATCCGCCGGAACGTGCTGCGCTCGTTCCTGACCCTGCTCGGCATCGTCATCGGCGTCGCCGCGGTCATCGCCATGCTCACCATCGGCTCCGGCACCAGCGAGAAGATCAAGGCGGACATCTCGAAACTCGGCAGCAACCTGCTCGTCGTCCGCTCGGGCCGTCCGGCAGGGCCTGGCGGCCCGGGCGGGCTCGACCAGGTCACCCGACCGCTGGCCGCCAAGGACCTCGAAGCACTGGTTGCCCATCTCAGCGGCGCACGCGCCATCGCACCGGCGTCGCAAAAACAGGTGCGGGTCATCTTCGGCACGGAGAGCCTGACGTCGGGCGTTACCGGCACCGACAGCGCCTATCTCGACGCGCGCGACTGGAAGCTGGTGTCGGGCCGCCCCTTCAGCGATTCCGAGGCGCGCGCCGGCGCCGGCGTCTGCCTGATCGGCGAGACGGTGCGGCAGCAGTTCTTCGGCGCCGGCGATCCGGAGGGCGAGACGATCCGCGTCAACCGCACCTCCTGCCGGATCATCGGCCTGCTCGAGCCGAAGGGTTACACCGGCTTCGGCCAGGATCAGGACAATGTCGTGCTGATGCCGCTGGCCGCCTACCAGCGGCGCATCGCCGGCAACCGCGACATCGACTCGATCTACATCGCCGCCGACGACAGGACGCCAACCACCGAACTGCAGCCGCGCGTCGAGGACATCCTGCGCGACACGCGCCGCATCACGCCGGACCGCGATGCCGATTTCTCGATCCGCGACATGACCCAGATCGCCGACGCCATGGCAAGCGCCACCACCACCATGACCGGCATGCTGGGTGCCGTCGCCGGCGTCAGCCTTCTGGTCGGCGGCATCGGCATCATGAATATCATGCTGGTATCGGTCACTGAGCGCACGCGCGAGATCGGCATCAGGCTGGCGATCGGCGCGCACGAAAAACACATCCTGATCCAGTTCCTGGTCGAGGCGACGGTGTTGTCGCTGCTTGGCGGCATCATCGGCATCCTGATCGGACTGGCGCTCGCAGGCCTGGCCTCGGCGACGTTGACGATACCCTTCGCGCCGAGCCTGGCAGTGATCCTGCTCGCCGTCGGTTTTTCGGCGCTGATCGGCATGGTGTTCGGCTTCTTCCCGGCACTGCGCGGCGCAAGGCTCGATCCGATCGAGGCGCTAAGGCACGAGTGAACCGCCGCATCGTTGGCCCGTGGCCGTGTCAGACCAACTCGTTGGCAAAATGCCACTCGATCAGCGGCTTCATGTGCCCCATCAGCCCGACCGGCAGGTCGGTTGCGTTGCGAATGACGACCGGCCCCTCGATCTCGGGCTCCGCTTCGGTTGCAACGAAGGCGCTGATGCGCCGCGCAAGCTCTTCCGCCGGCTCGGGAACGTGATAGCGGCGGAAGATCACCGTGCCGCTCGAAGTCGACAGCGCATAGTAGCGCTGTCCGCGGGCGGCGCCCGACAGATCGATCCCGGTTTCCTCGCCCACCTCGCGGATCATGTTGAAATCTATATCGACGACGCCGTCCCGGAAATCGATCGGCTCGAAGGAGCCGGCGGCGAAATAGACGCGGCCGGCGTTCACCGTGTGCGAGCCCATCCGGATCGCCACCAGCGCATTGTCGCCGGCAACCAGCACGGCGTGCGCATAGGCATGTTCGGCGCCGCTCAGCTCCCGGTTTTTGCGCCACAGCATGAAAGTCGAGTACTTCACCGCATGGCAGCGGCCGATGAGCCGGCTGTCGCGATAGCTCAGCGCCGAAAGCAGCACCACGGTGCCGTCATATAGCGCCGGCTTCATCTCCATTTCGCGCCGCCAGTTTTCCGAGATCGCTGTCTGATTGTCGCGCTCGAACGGATGCGGGCTGGCAACGAGCCGTACGTCGACCGCGTCGACCGGCAAAATGACATTGCGCGGCAGGTCGAAGCTCACGGGCTCAGGCCATGTCCAGGTTGATCACCACCGGGCAATGGTCGGAGGCCTTCGGCCTGTCCCACCCTGCACGCGGAAAACGCTCTACTTCCTGGCCAGGCGGAAAGATGGTGCGCCAAGGCTGACCGTTGCGGATGATCTCCGGAACCGCGGTGGCGTTCTTCGCCGCCAAGGCCTTCGACAGCAGGATATAGTCCAATTGGCACAAATGCCGCTCTTGCGGGCCGCGCGTGTGATAAAAACTCCAGCGGTCCATCTCGGGCCGCCGCTCGACGACATTTTCGCAAAAGCCGCCGGCGGTCAGAACGTTGATCGAGGACTGGGCTTCGTCGACGACGTGGAAGCGATAGCCGTCGAAGCTGTCGCCTTCGATCTTCACGCGCTGCCGGTAATCGTTCATGTCGCCGCAGATTGCCCAGCGCTTGTCGGCCGCATGGTCCTTGCCGAAGCGGTCCTCGATGATGCGGCGCACGGCCTGCGCCTCGGCGATGCGCAGTGGCATCGTCGCCTCGCGGCCATCGAGCCCGTTGCGCGGCGAGCCCATTGACTTGAAATGCACGAGATACAGCGTAAGCGGCATGCCGCCGACCGTTATGTCGATTTCCAGGCAGTCGCGCCGGAAGACGCGTTCGGTGGCCAGGTGCCCGAACGCCGCCAGCTCCGGCGTGAACAGTCCGAACTGCTCGAACGTGACATAGGCATGGCTGGTCATGCGCACGAATTCGATCGGCTGCCCCTGCGCGGTCTCGTTGCGCATCATCACGGCGACGTCGATGCCGCGGGAGTCGTTGCCGGCGGTGGTGTATTTCTGACGATAGCCCTGCCCGATCATCTTGAAGAGATAGCCATATTCGAAGGCCTTCAGCCCCTCGATGTTATCCACCTCCTGCATGCAGATGACGTCGGCGCGTGTCGCGGCTATGGCGAGCGCGGTAAGCTGGCGGGTGTCGTCGGACTGGGCGATCGCGCGCGCCTGTTCGAGCAGCCTGTATTCTGCTTCGCTCTGGATGTCGAACAGCGCCAGTGTTCGGTCCTCGTTGAGCTGGTTGCGATAGCCGGAGAAGTCGAACCTGTTCATCAGGTTCTCGACATTGAAGGTGGCGAGGCGCAGCGACATGGCCGAGACCTTTGCCCGCAAGCAATGGCGAACACAAGAGCAGACGCACGCCCGTTATGGTTGACGGAACCTTTCTGTTCATCTTCCGTTCAGATGGAAAGTTCCATCAATAGGCCTATTCCCGAGCGTTTTGGGCGTGGGGCCTTACTCGTGGAGAGTGAAATGAAACCGCTCTTGTCTTCCCTTGGATCCGGGCTTCTGGCCTTGGGTCTCTCCGCTGGGCTGACGGTGTCGTCGATTGCCGGCCCGGTCCTGCAGCCCGAAATGTCGACCGTGACCAGCACGGCCGCATCCACCATCATCCCCGTTCGCGACAGCTGGGCCGGCGGCAACGACCGGCGGCAGATGTATGACTGGCGCTGGCGGCGCGGCGGTGACTGGCGCGGCCGCGATTCCAGATGGCGTGGCGGCGACTTCCGCGCACGTCATTTCTCCCGCAACTGGGATGGAGATCGCAATTGGCGCTGGCGGCATCATCGCCATCATCGCCATCGCCACTTCGACAGTGGGGGCGCGGCCATCCTTGGGCTCGGCCTAGGCCTCGGCCTCGGCAGCCTCGCCTACAACAATTTCTACAATCCCTATTATTACGATCCCTATCCGCGCTACTATCAGCCGCGGCGCATTTACCGGACCGAGCGGCTTTCCAGGGCCCATGTCCAATGGTGCCACGACCGCTATCGGTCCTATCGGGCCTGGGACAACACATTCCAGCCCTATAACGGCCCGCGCCGGCAGTGCATTTCGCCCTTTATCTGAGCCCCTCGGCACGAAGCTCAACGGCGCCCGGCGGGCGCCGTTTCTTTTTGTCAGGGCGCGCCCGACGGCGACGCGATAACCTTAAATTTAGCAGATGCGTCTATCCGTAATGCGGTGCCCCATATGACGATCGCCAGGCTGCGATCCGCTAGGACGACTCCGCCATGACCGAGAACGAGTTGAGAGGCAAGCGCCGGCAACGCGTGCTGAAGGGCGCGGCGATCCTGACCGGCATCAACAATTCCGGGGTCATGTGCACGGTGCGCAACATGCATCCTGGCGGCGCCGAACTGAAGCTGCCGATCGAGGCGCATGTGCCCGACGAATTCCTGCTTTACGTGACGAAGGACCGGATCGGCTACAAGGCGATCGTCCGCTGGCGCCGCGACGACCGCATCGGCGTGGAATTCGCGGGCACCGAGCCGAAGCCGCATTGGCATTACGGCTGAGCGTGAGAGAAGCCGGCGGATCGCTCCGCCGGCTTTCACGAAGCATGAATAGACCGAATTAATTCTTCGCCTTGTCGACCAGCTTGTTCTTGGCGATCCACGGCATCATCGCGCGCAGCTTCGCGCCAACCTCTTCGATCTGATGACTGTCGTTGTTGCGGCGGATGCCCTTGAAGCGCGACAGGCCGGCGCGATATTCCTGCATCCATTCCGAGGTGAATTTTCCGGTCTGGATATCCTTCAGGATGCGCTTCATCTCGGCCTTGGTGTCGGCCGTGATGATACGCGGACCGGAGACATATTCGCCCCATTCGGCGGTATTCGAGATCGAGTAGTTCATGTTGGCGATGCCGCCCTCATAGATGAGGTCGACGATCAGCTTCACCTCGTGCAGACACTCGAAGTAAGCCATCTCCGGCGCGTAGCCGGCTTCCACCAGCGTCTCGAAGCCGGCGCGGATCAGCTCGACCAAACCGCCGCACAGCACCACCTGCTCGCCGAACAGATCGGTCTCGCATTCCTCACGGAAATTGGTCTCGATGATGCCGGAGCGGCCGCCGCCGACGCCGCAGGCATAGGAGAGCGCGAGGTCGAGCGCATTGCCCGAGGCGTCCTGGTTGACGGCAACCAGGCACGGCACACCGCCGCCCTTCTGATATTCGCCGCGCACGGTATGGCCGGGGCCCTTCGGCGCGATCATGACCACATCGACCGAAGCCTTCGGCTCGATCAGGCCGAAATGCACATTGAGGCCGTGCGCGAAGGCGATGGCGGCGCCGTCGCGGATGTTCGGCGCGATCTCTGATCTGTAGATGTCGGCCTGCAATTCGTCGGGCGTTGCCATCATCATCAGGTCTGCCCACTTGGCGGCATCCGCCACGCTCATCACTTTCAGCCCGTCGGCCTCGACCTTGTTGGCGGTCGCCGAGCCGGCCTTCAGGCCGATGGCGATCTCCTTGACGCCGGAATCCTTGAGGTTGAGCGCATGCGCCCGGCCCTGGCTGCCATAGCCGATGATGGCGACCTTCTTGCCCTTGATCAGATTGAGATCGGCGTCACGATCGTAATAGACACGCATTTCGTCTTCCTTCCCGTTTTGAAGATCAGAGCATGATGCCGAAAAGTGTGAAGCGGTTTTCGGACGACATCATGCTCTATCTCTTGGATTTGGAGCCGGATTCAGATTTCAGGTCGACTTGACCTGAAATCATCCGGCCCCGGGGCCTTGCGGCCGGTTGTTTGCTCCCCCGGTCCTTGAGCCGTAAAGAGCGAGAAACTGCTGCGTCGCGCGGGCGGCATCGCCGCCGATCGTCGCCTCGGTCAATTGCAGCCGGTCGCCGAGCAGAAGCCGCATCTGCACGTCGCGGCCGACCAGACCGAAAAACGTCCGGAACGCCGTCTCGGCGTCGTCTAAGTCGAGCAGCCCGGCCTCGCGTCCCGCTTCGAGCACGGGCTTCAGACGCCTGGCCAGTGCAAAACGCCCATTCTGCAGCACGATCGCGCCAAGATCATCCTTCCCGGAGCCGGCATGGCCGACCGCGACACGGTTGAGCGCGATAGACGTATCGCTGGAGATGACCCTCAGCCAGTCGGAAGCGAAGCGTTCGAGGCTTGCGGTCAGCCAAGCGAGGTCGAGGCCTTTGCGGTCGACCGGCGCCACGCGCACTTTCGAGGCCTGCCATTGCACTGTCGCCGTCAGCAGCCCGTCGCGGTCGCCGAACCATTTGTAGAGTGTTTCCTTGGAGCAGCTTGCCCGCCGCGCCACCGCGGTCATGGTCAGGTTGTCGCCCTCTTCGACCAGTAGGCGAAGTGCTGCGTCCAGAACGGCCTGCTGCCGCTCGGTGAGCGTTTCGCTGCTGTCGGTGTCGGCGGCGGCTTGCAACACGTTTTCACCCGTTCCCGGTCGCTCAATAATGCGTACCGTACGTTACGGTTCGGCTTATTGCGCATTCGGGTTTCCAACGCAAGGGGCTGCGGCGAAAAAATCTGACGGTACCCACAAACACTCGTGAGCTAATCGCCGGCCGGTGGCTCGCGCAACCGCCCGAGCAGTGCAGCCAGCGTTTCCAGCTCCTTGGCGGAAAGCTTGTCGCCCATCAGTTCGGCTATGGACGCCCCATAGACCGCCCAGATGCGGCGGCGCATCTCCCTGCCGCTTGGCGTGATGCGCACTGTCTGGCCACGACCGTCATCCGAGACAGGCAGCTTTTCCAGCAGGCCATCCGCTTCCAGCCGGGCCAGCAGTCGCGACACGCTGTACTGCGCCAACAGAACGCGATCGATCAGCTCGAACGGCCGCAAGCCGCCCTCGCCCGCCTCGGCAAGCTCGTGCAGCACGTCGTACCAGGCGAGCGGCGGCAAGCCGCCGGCTTTCAGGGCATACTCGGTCTTTTCGACCAGCTGGCGCGAAACGCGCATCAGGCGGCCCCAGGCTTTGACGGCCTCGGGCGGAAGAGATTTTCTCGTCATCGAGGAACTTTATTCGATAGATGCAATTGCATCAAGCTTGACGGTCGATGCAAATGCATTCACATAGATGCAATTGCATCGATAAGGAGTTCCCGATGAAACATGAGATCTGTAAAGTGGCCGACATCCCGCAGACGGGCAGCCTGATCGCGCCTTTCTTCGGCCGCGAGGTCCACGTCTGGCGCAGCGGCGAGCGTGTCCGTGCCGCAGCCAATGCCTGCCTGCATTTCGGCGGGCCACTCGACTGCAAGGACGGCGCCTTCATCTGCCAGTGGCACGGCGCCCGCTTCGACATGCAAAGCGGCGAGCGCCTCGTAGGCCCGGCGCCGAAGGGCTCGCGGCTGATGTTCCTGTCGACCCGCGTCGAGGACGGCGCGCTGAACTATGTCTGGGGAGAATAAGATGACGGCCAAACTCACCCTCGTCAGTCATCACCTTTGCCCCTACGTCCAGCGTGCGGCAATCGCCCTCGCCGAGAAAGGCGTGCCGTTCGAGCGCGTCAATGTCGACCTTGCCAGCAAGCCCGACTGGTTCAAGGCTATCTCGCCGCTCGGCAAGGTACCGCTGCTCTGCGTTCGAAACGGCAGCAAGGAGGAGATCATTTTCGAATCCGTCGTCATTCTCGAATTCCTCGAGGAGACGCAGGCCAATCCGTTGCACCCGGCCGATCCGCTCATGCGGGCCAGGCACCGCTCCTGGGTCGAATTCGGTTCGGCCATCCTCAACGCCATCGGGCGCTTCTATTCCGCCGCCGATGAGGCCGGCTTCCTCAAGGAAAGCAGCGGCTTGTCGGAACTGTTTGAGCGTGTCGAGGCAGAACTGTCGGCAAGGCGGAGCGGTCCGTGGTTTGCCGGGAAGCGCTTCTCGCTGGTCGACGCCGTCTACGGGCCGATCTTCCGCTACTTCGACACGTTCGACGAGATCGGCGCTTGCGGCATCCTGGACGGTAAGCCTCTCGTCCAGGCCTGGCGCAAGGCGTTGAGCGACCGACAATCGGTGAAGGAGGCTGTCAGTCCGGACTATCCGCTGCGGCTGCACGCCTTCCTTCGGGCAAAGGCATCCTATCTTTCGCGAATGATCCGGCTGCAGGCCATTGCGATTCCGCAAGCCCGATCGGCCTGAACGGGTCGATCACCGTTCCCGCGACCATGGCGGCGAGCAACTGCGGCACCGGCGGGATCTTCGCCAGCGCCGCCACCAGCCGGTCGCGCACGAACGGCAACACGACGGAGTCCGACTGGTAGAACGGCGTCAACGACAACGACAGCGCCTGGAATACCCGCACGTGCCAGCGGCGTGCCCTTGCATAGGTCATCAGCGCTTCGTCGATGTCGCTCGTTCGCGTCAGGGCATGGCTGAGTGCTGCCGCGTCAAGCAGCGCCATGTTCGCGCCTTGCCCGAGCTGCGGACTGGTCGAATGCGCGGCGTCGCCGATAACCGCCAGACGTCGGCCGGCCGGCAGCCTCATCGTGTGGTGGCCGTAGCGGGCCAGCGAGAGCTGCTCGAAACTGTCGATCTGGCTGGTGAAGGCCTCGCATTCTGGCCAGACCGAAACAACCTTCGCCTTCCAGGCGCCCAGACCTTCGGCTCTCACCTGTTCCGCTCCGGCCGGCTTGAGGCTCCAGAAGAAGGCAGCCATGGCTCCGGCGCCAGTATCCGGCCGGCCGATCGGCAGCACGCCGACCATGATGCTTGCCTTGTCGTAGCGCTGCAGCAGCGCCTTTTCGTCAAAACCGTCGCGCCATCCGAGTGAGGCCCAGAACGCGCCATAGGTGAGCGGACGCGGCACAGCCGTGTCGCCAAGGCATTGCCGCAGCCTGGAGCGCCCGCCGCTGGCGTCGACGACCAGATCGAAAGACCCCAGCCGCTTTCCGTTGGCGCAGACCGGCCGCGCACGTTCACCCGTCTCCAGCGTCTCGATCTCGACATTGGTTTCGATGGGAATTTCCGCGCGCCGGGCAGCGCGATAGAGTACGCCGAAGAGCGCTGCCCGGTGCACCGCGAGACCGAAGCGGCGACCGCGGCGCGCGTCATAGCGGACATCGAGCACTGTTCGCCCGCTTTTGGCATCGGTCCCGTGTAGCCGCTCGATACGGCTCCCTAGCGAAAGAATCTCGTCAAGCAGCCCGAGATCGGCGAGCGCCGTCAGCCCGGTCGGCTGCAGCATCAGCCCCGAACCGACGGGCTTCGGCTCGTCGAAGCGCTCGAAGACGGTGACCTTATGCCCTGCCCGCCTGAGATAGAGCGCCGCAGCCAGTCCGGCCGGCCCCGCGCCGGCGATCGCTATCTCGTAAGGCTTGTCCATTGCGCCCAAACCCGAACCGGCGAGGAACAATCCCGCAGCGAAAGCGCGAGATCAAGAGGCGCTTTGACGCTTGTATCGGGGGAGGAAAGGCTCAGGCCTGCGCGGCATCGAAGGCGACGCGCGCCTCACGAACGGCATCGTGGTTGAGCTCGGCCCATTGGATCAGCATCTGCAATGGCGCAAACATCGAGCGGCCGAGATCGGTGAGGCTGTATTCGACGCTCGGCGGCTTGGTCGGAAAGACTTCGCGATGCACATAGCCGTCGCGCTGCAGATCGTAGAGCGTCTGCGTCAGCATACGCTGCGAAATGTCGGGCACCAGGCGGCGCAACTCCCCGAACCGGTACGGCTTCTCGGCCAAAGCCATGACCAGCAGCGAGCTCCATTTGCCGCTGATGCCCTGGATCACGTCGCGGACCGGGCAGTCGGCGAAATTGCCGCCGCCGGTCATGGCTTTGTAGACCTCGAGCTTCGATTTCAGACTGAAGATCTTGCTGTCCATCGCGACATCCATTGATCGAAACGGCCACCCGCCGGTGGTTTCCCGGCTGTGCCTACCTCCCGGAAAACTGCCTTCTTTACGGCCCCTGGTCAATTCTTATTTTAGTGCTGGTCTCTTTTTGAGACCATCGTTCAAATCCCTTCGACGCAATTTTCAGGAACCTCCCATGACCGAAACTCTCCTCGTCACCGGCGCTTCCGGCCATCTCGGCCGCGCCGTGATCAACCATCTGCTCGATGCGCAGAAAGTCGCGCCGGCAAATATCATCGCAACCACGCGCAATCCCGAAAATCTCGGCGACCTGGCAGCCCTCGGCATTGTCGTCAGGCCGGCCGATTTCGACGATCCGGCCTCGCTGGAGCGCGCGTTCAAAGGCGCCGACCGAGTGCTGATCGTCTCGACCAGTGAGCTCGACCTGAAGAGCGACCGGCGCCTCAAACAGCATCAGGCCGCGGTGGCCGCAGCCAAGGCGGCAAGCGTCTCGCACCTCCTCTACACCTCGATGCCTAATCCCGAGCCGGTCTCGCCGGTGCTGTTTGCCGCCGACCACTACGGCACCGAGCAGGCCATCAAGGCGAGCGGCATTCCCTACACCATCTTCCGCAACGGCTGGTACCAGGAGAACCTTTTCATGGCGCTGCCGCACGCCATTTCGTCGGGCAAGTGGTACACGTCGGCCGGCGACGGGCGCATCGCGCACGCCGCGCGCGACGACATGGCCGCCGCGATCGCCGCGAGCCTCGCTTCCGGCTCGACGGAGAGCCGCGTCTACACGCTGACCGGCCCGCATGCCTACACGACGAACGAAATTGCCGCTCTGGTGAGCGAAGTCACCGGCAAGCCGCTGGAGGTTATCCAATTGCCTGACGAGGCTTTGACCGAGGGCGTCAAGGCGGCCGGCCTTCCCGAGGACTTTGCGCGCATTGTCGTTTCCTTCGACGCCAACACACGCTCCGGCCGTATCGGCATGGTGACCGACGCTATCGAGACGTTGTCGGGCCGCAAGCCGAAGACGCTGAAGCAGTTCCTGGAAGGGAACAAGGCCGCACTGCTTGGCTGAACCGTTGCGCCTGGGAGGTACCCTCCCGGGCGCGTCACCTCGACTTTTTGAGCAATCCGAGCCGGACCAAGCTTTCGCCGGTGGCGACGAGCGCTTCTTCGCGCGATCGCGGCGCCCAGCCAAGCATGCGCATGGCCTTGGCCCCGGTTGCGTTCCTGGCCTTGCCCAATTCCGTCACGATCTGAGCCGCTTGCCCGTCGAACAGTCCGACGGTCCGGACCAGCCAGTCCGGCAGCATTCTCGTCGTAACGCGCGACGCAACGCTGCCCAGCCGCGATTTCAACGTTTGTGCGATCGCCAGCGTCGTCATGAAATCGCCGCTGATGGCGAGGAACCGCTCACCCTTGGCGGCGGGACTGGTCATGGCGCGCAGATGCAGATCCGCCACGTCCCGCACATCGACCACACCGAACACCATGCGCGGCAGACCCGGCATCTCGCCGTCCAGCAATCGCTTGATGAAGTCCGTCGAGGTCGAATGATCCGGCCCCAGGACCGGTCCAAATATCCCGACCGGATTGACGACCGTCAGTTCCAGCGCTCCGCCCTGGCTGGCAAGGAAATCCCAGGCCGCACGTTCCGCCAGCGTTTTCGACTTCACATAGGCGCTCACCTTGGCCGCCAGGTTGGTCCAGTTCTCTTCCGTGAACGGACTGCCCGGAATTGGCGTCTGGCCATAGCCGATGGCCGCAAAGGACGAAGTGAGCACCACTCGTTTGACGCCGGCATCGCGCGCGGCCCGCAGCACACGCAGCGCACCCTCGCGCGCAGGAACGATCAGATCGTCCTCGTGTTTCGGCACGCCCGGCGGGAACGGCGAGGCGACATGAAGAACGTACTGGCATCCCGCGACCGCTTCCGGCCAGTCGGCGTCTGTCGTCAGATCGGCGTAGGCGAAGGAAAGCGCATCGCCCGGCTCGGCACCGCCGACCCTCAGCATGGCGAGAACATCGGCTTCGCGCTTGGCGGATCGCACTGTTGTGCGGACGCGGTAGCCTGCCTGCAACAGGGCTAGAACGCAGTGCGCGCCGAGGAACCCGGAGCCGCCGGTAACGAGCACCAACTCACCGCCCATTCCCGCCTCCCCACCCCTTTAGGCGTTGCAGTCCCTCAAATGGCGACCTGAGTGCCGATCTCGACCACGCGCCCGGTGGGGATCTGGAAATACTCTGTCGCATCGGCCGCCGTCTTCGCAAGGCCGATGAACAGCCTGTCCTGCCAGATCGGCATGCCGGAATTGGGCGAGGCCTTCAGCGA
>NZ_NSGB01000022.1:0-83754 GCF_002294785.1 Mesorhizobium sp. WSM3868
TCCACGGTCCCCAAATCATCAGGGCAACCAGTGAATCACGCTCCAAACAACCGCGCCAGAACTTCTTCAACAGCCTGCTAGCCTGCCGGCGCGGCCGGCGCGCCGAACCAACCGATCACGGCGCCGATGATGAGCAGCACGCCGAGCCAATGGCCGGCATCGATCAGCGTGAGGTCCCAGCCAAAACCCTGATAGCGGTGGTTGACCGACAGCGTGGTGGCGACGAAGCCAAACCAGAGCACAAAGCCGAAGATCACGCCGGCGAGCGGGTTGGGCTCGCCGCCGGTCATCGCGCCGACCACCAGGGTCATGACCAGCGCCATGACGAGCTCGGCGACGAAGCTGACAATGAACGGAACGGCCGAGCGCTTCATCGTCGCCGGATCGAGCTTTGCCGCCTTCAGCCAGGGCCTGCTCAGGCCCATGTACCAGGCGGCACCGAACAGCCACGCCACGACGGCTGCGGCGATCACCGCCAGCCAGTTCACCGTTGAGAAATCCATAGAATTCCCTCCCGAAAGATGAGCGATGGAATCCCTGTTCGCCGGCTGCGTCAAGCCGAAGCGGCGGAAACCCATCGCCACACGGTCGTGCGCTTGACCTCGGCATCCTCCAGCACGCGCGTCACCGGCACCTGGTAGACGGCGAGCGATTGCAGTCCGGTCTTCGGCAGATAGGCGCGCCCGGGATCGCCGACGAGGACGTCGGCGCCGCGCGCCTTGAGGCTCGTGAACCACGGCGTCAGCCTCTCCGCCAAAGGCTTGTCGTAGAAGACATCGCCGGCCAAGACGACGTCCCAGCCGTCATCCGTGCCGATGCAGTCCGCATCCAGGAAATCGGCCTTCACGCCATTGGCTTCGAGGTTGAGGGTGATGACCGTCGCGCAAAAGGGATCGATATCGGCCGCGTTCACTTCAGCCGCGCCGGCCTTTGAGGCAGCGATCGCAACCATGCCGGAGCCGGAAGCGAAGTCGAGCACGCGTTTCCCCTGCACCGTCGCCGGATGGTCGAGCACATAGCGGGCAAGGCCCTGGCCGCCGGCCCAGGCGAAAGCCCAGAAGGGCGGCGGCAGGCCGATCTCGGCCAGCTCCTCCTCGGTGCGCAGCCACAGGTCGTGCGCCTCGTCAGCCAGGTGCAGCAGCACTTCCGGCACGTGCGGCGGCGCCATCAGCGCCGTATTGTCGAGGATGAATGTCCTTGCGTTTTTGGGAGTGAGTCTGGTCACGGCGCCGGGTCGAGGCCGGCCATGCGGCAGACTTCTTTCCACTCTGCCGGCGTCACCGGCTGCACGGAAAGCCGGCCAAGCCGCACCAGCGCCATGTCGGCCAGCTTCGGATTGGCCTTGACCTGTTCCAGCGTCACCGGCTTCGGCACGTCTTTGCGGGCGCGGATGTCGACGCATTCCCAGCGTGGATCGTCCGTGGTGGAGTCGGGGTGGGCGAGCGCGCAGACCTCGGCGATGCCGACGATGTCGAGGCCTTCATTGGAATGGTAGAAAAAACCGAGATCGCCGATCTGCATGGCCTTCATGTTGTTGCGCGCGGCGTAGTTGCGCACGCCGTCCCACTGCGTGCCGGCCTTGCCCTTCGCCTTCAGCGCCTCGAAGGAAAAGACCGAAGGTTCGGACTTGAACAGCCAGTAGTTCATCTCAGTTGTCCCCTTGATTGTCGGTTCGCCACGATTGAAGCGTTGGCGCTCTTCCTTATCCTTTCCCCGTTCTCGCGGGGAGCGGGAGCGCCAGCGACCGGTCACGCGGCGGCGGGCTTCTGGAAGACCCAATTCCATGGACGGATTTCGACGCTTTCGAACAGGCCAGCCTTGGCATAAGGGTCGGCGGCCGCCAGGGCTTGCGCGCCGGCCATGTCGGGCGCCTCAATCATCACCAGGCTTCCGTCAGGCTTGCCGGCAGCGTCGAGGAAGGGACCTGCGAAGGCAAGTCTTCCTTCGCTGATCAGCCCTTCCAGGAACGCCGCATGCGCCGGCCTTGTGTCGGCGCGCAGCTGCAAGCTGCCGGGCTTGTCCTTGCAAATCAATGCAAACAGCATGTTTTCAACTCCGAGGCTTCAAATGTCGGTTTCGGTTTTGAGCGGCCGCGTCATCAGCGCCGTCACCGCCTGGCCGATGGTCACCTTGCCATCGAGGATGGCGGCGACAGCTGCAATGATCGGCGCCTCGATGCCGCGCTCGGCGGCTATTCGGGCGGCAATGGCGGCCGTCGGCACGCCTTCGGCGAGCGGCAGGCCGGTGAGCTCCTTGCCTTGGCCGAGCGCCAGGCCGTAGGCGAAGTTGCGCGACTGCGCCGAGGAACAGGTGAGCAGCAGGTCGCCGAGGCCGGAGAGCCCCATCAGCGTTTCCGGCCTGGCGCCGAACGCGGCGCCGATGCGGCGCAGCTCGACGAAGCCTCGCGTCACCATGGCGGCCTGGGCGCTGGCACCAAGCTTGGCTCCGGTGACGGCGCCGGCAGCAATGGCGAAGACGTTCTTCAGCGCGCCGCCGATCTCGACGCCGATGAGATCGTCGCTGGAATAGCAGCGCAGGTTCTCGGCCGAGAAGCGGGCAGCGAGATCGGCCGCCAGTTCTCCGTCGCGGCCGGCCACCACCACGGCCGTCGGCAAGCCGCGCGCGACATCGCTGGCGAAGCTCGGGCCGGAAAGTGCTGCGACCGGATTGTCGGGCAGGTTTTCCTCGACGATCGAGGACAGCAGCGCGCCGGTGTCGCGCTCGATCCCCTTGGCGCAAAGGACCAGCGGCACGCCGGATGGCACATGGCCGGCGGCGGCGGTCAGCACCGCGCGCAGCGATTGCGCGGGCGTTACCGCCAGCACGCAATTCGCACCGTCGAGCGCAGCAGCGATATCGCTGGTGGCGACGATGCCGGGCTCGATCGCGATGCCGGGCAGATAGTGCGGGTTTTCGCCACGGTCGATCGCGTCGACGGTGTCGGGATCGCGGGCATAGAGGCGGACAAAATGGCCGGCGCGCAGCATGGCAAGCGCCAACGCCGTGCCCCAGGCGCCGCCGCCAAGCACTGCTACACGCCAGCCGCTGGGCGCCTTGGTTTGTGCGCCGTTCGTGACCGCGTCAGTCATGCCTTTGCCCCGCGACGGCCCGAGCCGACCAAGGGAGCCGAAACACTGTCCAGCGGCCAGCGCGAGCGCGGCACGAAGTCGGCGGCGCTCGCGTCGACCATCCCGGCGCGCAGCCGCTCGATGCCGGCCCAGGCGATCATCGCGGCATTGTCGGTGCAAAGCTTTTGCGGCGGCGCGACGAATGCGAAGCCGGCCTTGGAACAGCGCGCCCCCAACGTCGCCTTGATCGTGCGGTTGGCGGCGACGCCGCCGGCGACGACCAGCGCCGGCTTTGCCGTGTCGGGAAATTCCTTGCGGAAACGGGCGAGCGCCCGCGCGACACGGTCGCCCAGCGCATCGGCCACCGCCGCCTGGAAGGAGGCGCAGATGTCGGCGACGTCCTGGTCGCTGAGCGGCGCGATTGCCGTTGCCGCCTGGCGCACAGCCGTCTTCAGGCCGGAGAAGGAGAAATCCGGCTGCGCCGAGCCTTTCATCGGACGCGGGAAGGCAAAGCGGCTCGCATCGCCGCCGGCCGCGGCCTTTTCGACATTCGGCCCGCCCGGATAGGGGAGGCCAAGCATCTTGGCCGTCTTGTCGAAGGCTTCGCCCAGCGCATCGTCGATGGTCGTTGCCCACCGCTGGTAGTCGCCGACGCCGCGTACAGCGACGATCTGGGTGTGGCCGCCGGAGACCAGCAAGAGCAGATAGGGAAAGTCGAGCCCCTCGGTCAGCCGGGCAGTCAGCGCGTGACCTTCGAGGTGGTTGATGGCGATCAGCGGCTTGTTCGCGGCGGCGGCAATCGCCTTGGCGGTCATCAGACCAGCGATCAGCCCGCCGACCAGCCCCGGCCCGGCAGTCGCGGCGACGGCGTCGACCTCATCGAGCGATACGGCCGAATCGGTCAGGGCTGCCTCGACGATCCCATCCAGCGCCTCGACATGGGCGCGCGCGGCAATCTCGGGGACGACGCCGCCGAAGGCGGCATGCTCCTCGATCTGGCTCAAGACGACATTGGAGAGGATTTCGGGCGCGGAGTCGCCGTCCAGCGCCACCACGCTGGCCGCCGTCTCATCGCAGCTTGTCTCAATGCCCAGAACGCGGATCAATTCGTCGCTGTCCTCGAAGATTGTGTCTCCGACCTTTCCTATATAGGAGGTCTGTCGATAGTCAGGTGGTGCCGGCCTGCAAATGGCGGTTTTCTGCGCTTCCGGCGCTCGCGTACCCAAAAGCACGCTCCGGTTCTCGAAATCCGCCATTTTCGGCTCGGCCTGACCTGAATCTCGGCAAACCTCGAAATCGCCTGGGGGGTTATCACGGACCGCGCGCCATGCAAACAACCTTGAAAATCGGAACACGCGGCAGCCCGCTGGCGCTCGCCCAGGCGCATGAGACGCGGGCGCGGCTCATGCAGGCGCATGGCCTGCCCGAGCAGGCCTTCGAAATTGTGCCGATCTCAACCAGCGGCGACCGCATTCAGGACCGGCCGTTGTCGGAAGCGGGCGGCAAGGGCCTGTTCACCAAGGAGATCGAGGAAGCGCTGCTCGACCGCCGCATCGATATCGCCGTGCATTCCTCGAAGGACATGCCGACGGTGCTGCCCAACGGGCTGGAGCTTTCCGTCTTCCTGCCGCGCGAGGACGCGCGCGACGCCTTCATCGGCAAGAGCGCGAAGCGGATCGCCGATCTGCCACATGGCGCGACGCTCGGCTCGTCGTCGCTCCGGCGCCAGGCGCTGCTCCGCCGGATGCGGCCGGACCTCAATGTGGTGATGTTCCGCGGCAATGTGCAGACCAGGCTGCGCAAGCTGGATGAGGGCGTGGCCGAAGGCACCATCCTCGCCTATGCCGGGCTGAAGCGGCTCGGGCTCGAGAGCGTGATTACCGATCTGATGCCGCTGGATGTCTTTCCGCCGGCGCCGGGGCAGGGGGCGATCGGCATCGAAAGCCGCATCGGCGACGGCGTGGTCGACAATATGTTGACGGCTATTCACGACATGCCGACCGGCCAGGCGCTGGCTTGTGAGCGCGCCTTTCTTGCTGCGCTCGACGGCTCCTGCCGCACGCCGATCGCCGCCCATGCGATCGTCTCGGACGAATACCTGTCTTTCGCCGGGCTGATCATCTCGCCCGACGGCACCGAGTCGCATGAGGTCAATTTGGATGGCCCGGCCCGGGACGCGGCGAATATCGGCGCGGAAGCCGCGCGGGCCGTTCGTGCCGAGGCCGGCGCAAAATTCTTCGACGGCTGGGCCTGATATGGCCCGCGTCCTGGTGACGAGGCCGGAGCCAGGCGCCTCCCGAACGGCCCGGCGGCTTCTGGACCAGGGGTTCCAGCCCGTCCTGCTGCCACTGACAAAAACGGCGGCGCTGCCGGTCGAGGCACGCGTCCTTCCCGCCGCTGCCGCGGTTGCCGTTACCAGCGCCAATGCTGTCCGCTATGCGCCCAAGGAACTGGTCGCCGCGTTTGCCGCCCTGCCTTGCCATGCGGTCGGGACAAGGACTGCGGAAGCCTGCCGTGCGGCTGGATTTATGTCCGTCTTTGAAGGCCCAGGCGATGCCGAAGCACTGGCCGGTCAGATAACCGCCGAACTCACGGGCAAGGAGATGGTTTATCTTTGTGGCCGGGTGCGCTTTCCGGTGTTCGAAGAACGGCTGGCGGCAGCCCGGGTGCGTGTCCGGCCTTTCGAGACCTACGACACGATCGAATTGGACTATGGCGACGATGACGTCGTTGCCCGATTGTCGGGCACGCCGGTCGAGGCAGTGCTGCTCTATTCGGCCAAGGCGGCACCCGTGATGATTGGCCTGGCCATGCGCCCAGCACTGCGGCATCTCTTTGAACGGGCGGAGTTTTTGGCCCTTTCCGCGCGAATCGCCAACTCATTGGACGGGGTTGGCGGGCAAAAGGTTCGCATTGCCTCTCAACCCGACGAGGACGCGCTGTTCCAGCTTTTGTCGCTACCGGGCTGAGCCGCGTCATCACACCGCCCCCTTTTCACCGCTTGGTGATGTGGTAGAGCATCCTTGAGCTCTAGACCCTTTGAACCATCCTCAAGCCAATTTGCGGAGCCCAAGCATGGTCAAGACGCCTAAGGTGCGACATTCGAAGAGCCGCCGCGAGCCGGTGACCATCGAACTCGAACCCGGCGCCGTCTCGCGAATCACCGACGAGGATGCCGCCAATACCGATACCAACACGGAACGAACCGACGAGGCGAAGGCAGAGGAAGGGGCTGCTGCTTCGCAGCCGGAAGCTCCCGAAGAGCCGATCCATGCCGAACAGGCCGACGTCGAGCCGTGGGAACACACCGACGCGGCGCGGGGCGGAGCTGACCAGGCTGGAACCAACAAGGATGGGGTAGAAGCATCCTATCCGGGCACTGATGAGGCTCCGAAGAGCGAACCAAAAAGCTTCGGCTACAGTTTCGAGGATGCGTCGGCAGCCAAGACCAGTTCTGCCGCCTCGACGTCGAAGCCGAGCGAAACCCGAAGCGACGATCACGACTTCCCGGCCGCCAGGCGCTCAGGCGTCAACATGATTGCCGCCGGCGTGATCGGCGGCGTTGTCGCGCTTGCCGGCGCCGGTCTTCTGCAAGCGGTAGGGCTGCTCGGTTCTCCGACTTCGGTCGGCGGACCCTCGCCCGACGGCGTCACCGGCGAGATCGCTTCGCTGAGAAGCCAAATCGCGGCGCTCAAGGAGACGGCCGATACCGGCGCTTCGGCCAAGGTCGACGGCCTGTCCTCGGCGCTCGACCAGGTGAAGTCGGACGTCGCGGCGCTGAAATCCTCGCCCGGCCAGGGCGACGACGGCGCCGCGCTCAAGGCGCTCACCGACAAGATCGGCCAGGTCGAGACGTCGGTCGCCGACCTGCAGAAGGCCGGAAATGTTGCACCGGTCGATCTCGCCCCGCTCAACGAGAAGCTTGCCGGGCTCGACGCGCTTGTGAAATCGGCGGGCGACGCGGCAAAGGCGGCGGACAGCCGGATCGCGGCGCTGGAACAGTCGGTGCAGCAGCTCTCCGGCAAGGTCGAGGCGCAGGCCTCGCAGCCGAAGATCGCGTTGGCGATCGCCGCTTCGGCGCTGAAGGCGGCGCTCGATCGCGGCGCGCCGTTCGCGACCGAGCTCGACACGTTCGCCGCGATTGCGCCCAACGCGCCGGAGCTTGGCGTTCTGCGCGGCTATGCGGAAAAAGGCGTGCCCACGCGAGCCACCATCGCTTCCGAGGCCGAAGCCGCCGCCAACGCCATGATCGAAGCGGCAACGCCGGTCGACCAGAATGCCGGCTTCTTCCAAAGCCTGGTGTCGAGCGCGAAATCGCTGGTGCAGGTGCGGCCGGTCGGCGCCGTCGAAGGCAAGGGCGTGCCGGAAACCGTCGCGCGCATTGAAGTGGCAGTCAACCAGGGCGACTATGCCAAGGCTCTCGCCGAATACGATACCCTGCCCGATGCGTCGAAGGCGGCCGGCGCCGACTTCGCCGGCAAACTGAAGGCGCGGCTCGAGGTCGAAAAACAGATCGAAGCGCTGATTGGCGGCGCGACCAAGGCATGAGGACCGTCAAATGATCCGCATCCTCGCCTTCCTCGCCGTCGTCTTCGCGCTGGGGCTCGGCTTTGCCTGGCTGGCCGACCGTCCGGGCGAGATGATCGTCACCTTCAACGGCTACCAGTACCAGGTCACGCTGATGGTGGCGGCGGTGGCGATCGTCGCCGTGGTCGCAGCGGTGATGATCGTCTGGTGGCTGATCAAGTCGCTGTGGAACAGCCCTTATGCGATCTCGCGCTATTTCCGGGTGCGCCGCCGCGACCGCGGCTACCAGGCGCTGTCGACGGGGATGATCGCGGCCGGCGCCGGCGACGGCGCGCTGGCGCGCAAGAAGACCAAGGAGGCCGCCAAGTTGATCAGTTCCGACCAAGAGCCGCTGATCAACCTGCTCGATGCGCAGGCCTCGCTGCTCGAAGGCGACCATGACGGTGCGCGGGAAAAGTTCGAGCGCATGCTCGATGATCCGGAGATGCGGCTGCTCGGCCTGCGCGGGCTCTATCTCGAAGCTGAGCGACTGGGCGACCGCAACGCCGCGCGCCACTATGCCGGTCGTGCCGCAGCTGTGGCACCGCAGCTTGCCTGGGCGGCGGAATCGACGCTTGAAGAGCTGACCGAGCGCGGCGACTGGGACGGCGCGTTGAAGCTGGTCGAGGCGCAGAAATCGACAAGGCAAATCGAACGCGATGCCGCCAACCGCCGCCGCGCCGTGCTGCTCACTGCCAAGGCGCAGGCGCTGGTCGACAGCGATCCGAACGCTGCCCGGACCGCGGCGCTCGAAGCCAACAAGCTGGCGCCCGATTTCGCGCCGGCCGCGGTGATCGCGGCCAACCTGCTGATTAAGCACAACGATGTGCGCAAGGGTTCCAAGATCCTGGAGACCGCTTGGCGGGCCGAACCGCATCCGGATATTGCCGAGCTCTACATCCATGCGAGGCCGGGCGATGCCGTGCTCGATCGCCTCAACCGGGCGAAAAAGCTGCAGGAATTGAAGAAGAACCATGCCGAATCGTCGATGGCGGTGGCGCGCGCCGCGCTCGACGCGCAGGATTTCGCCACCGCCAGGCGCGAGGCGGAATCCGCAATCCGCATGGATCGCCGCGAAGGCGCCTATCTGTTGCTGGCCGACATCGAGGAGGCCGAAAATGGCGACCAGGGCAAGGTGCGGCAGCTGCTGTCCAAGGCTGTGCGCGCGCCGCGCGATCCGGCCTGGGTGGCGGACGGTGTCGTCTCGGAGCGCTGGGCGCCGGTATCGCCGATCACCGGCAAGCTCGACGCGTTCACTTGGCGCGCGCCGATGGAGCGGCTCGGGCAACTAATCGACAGCGCGGTTGAGGAGGCGGTTCCCGCGATCGCTGCATCGGCGCCCGCTTTGCCGGCTGACGAGAGAGCGATCGACCTTGAGCCCGATAGTTCGGCCGAGAAGGCGGCCGCCGAGGCGCCGAACGGCATCGAGAGGGAAACCGCGGTCGCCGCCGCCGATGACACGGTGGTCGAGCAGGCGCCGGAGTTGCCGCGCTTGCCGGATGATCCCGGCGTGACGCCGGAAGACGAGGCGGAAAAATCGCCGCGCCGGTTTCGTTTGTTTTGAGGCTCGGCTTGGCGGACAGGGAAAAAGCATCGATGTTCGAACGCGTATTGTCCTTCCTGAAGGATTTGCCTGCTGCGGGCGCGAGCAAGCCAAGCGCGGACGATCCGCGCGTCGCGGCCTCGGCGCTGCTCTATCACGTGATGAACGCCGACGGCGTGCGCCAGGATATCGAGTGGGAGCGCTTCAAGGAGATCCTGGCCGAGACCTATTCGATCAGCGGCGACGAGCTCGACGCGCTGGCCGCCGCCGGCGAGCGTGCCGATAACGAGGCGATCGACCTCTATGCCTTCACCAGCGTGCTCAAGCGCCATCTGGATGCCGAGGCGCGCAAGGCCTTCATCGGCCTGATGTGGGAGATCGTCTACGCCGACGGCGAGCTGCACGAGCTCGAGGACAACACCGTCTGGCGCGTCGCCGAGCTGATCGGTGTCGAGCGCCACGACCGCATCGAGGCGCGCCGCAAGGCGGCGGCCGAAGCGCCGGGCGCCCGGGGCACATCGAGCGACGAATAGCTGGACCTTTCTTCTTCCATGCCACCCAGACCCAGGCCGAGACCAAAAATCCTGATCGTGCTGCATCAGGAGACTTCGAGCCCCGGCCGCGTCGGCCATATGCTTCTGGAAGAAGGTTTCGATCTCGACATTCGCCGGCCGCCGCTTGGCGAAGAGCTTCCCTGCACTTTGGACGGCCACGCCGGGGCGGTGATCTTCGGCGGGCCGATGAGCGCCAACGACCAGGACGAGTTCGTCCGGCGTGAGACCGAGTGGCTCGAAATCCCGCTCAAGGAAAACCGGCCTTTTCTTGGGATCTGCCTCGGCGCGCAAATGCTCGCCAGGCATCTTGGCGGCAGGGTCGAGGGCCATGGCGAAGGACTGGTCGAGATCGGCTGGTATCCGCTGAAGGCGACCGACGCCGGCAAGAAACTGCTGCAGTGGCCGGAGATGGTCTACCAGTTCCACCGCGAGGGCTTTTCCCTGCCGAAGGACGCGACGCTGCTCGCCACGGCCGAAACCTATCCCAACCAGGCTTTCCGGTATGGCGAGAATGCCTGGGGCATCCAGTTCCATGGCGAGCTGACCAGGGTGATGATGCAGCGCTGGGTGGTGCGCGGCGCGCATCGCTTCGAGCTGCCGGGCGCGCAGCCCGGCCGCGATCATCTCGGCGGCCGGCTGATCTGGGACATGCACCTCAAGCGCTGGCTCGGCGAATTTTTGAGCCTGATCTTCGGCAAGCCGGCCGTCGGATAGATTTTGCCGCAATTGCAGAGGGAAGCCGCAGCACTCTTCTAGTCCGGCCGTCAAGTTGCTGCGCCGGCAATTAGTTCCTGCTATTCAAATGCCGCACCTGCCGCAGCGCAGGGAACAACCAAGCCCAGATCCCGGCAACCGCGATGGCGCCGACGCCGCCGATCACCACCGCCGGCACGGTGCCGATCAGCGCCGCCATGGTGCCGGCGCGGAACTCGCCAACCTCGTTGGAAGCGCCGACGAAGACTTGGTTGACGGCATTGACGCGGCCGCGCACCTCGTCAGGCGTCCAGAGCTGGATCAGCGTCTCACGGATATAGACGCTGAACATGTCGGTGGCTCCGAGCATGGCGAGCGCCACGATCGACAGCCAGGTGATGGTCGAGACGCCGAACAGGACGGTGAAGGCGCCGAACAAGGCGACGAAACCGAGCATGATCTTGCCGGCATGGTCGTGGATCGGATGGCCGGCGAGCCAGACCGCCACGGCGATGGCGCCGATGCCAGGCGCCGAGCGCAGCAGGCCGAGGCCCCAGGGCCCAAGCTCCAGAATGTCGCGGGCATAGACCGGCAGCAGCGCCGAGGCGCCGGAGAGCAGCACCGCGAACAGGTCCAGCGAGATCGCGCCGAGCACGATCTTCTCGCCCCAGATGTAACGAAAGCCGGCAAACAAGGTCTGCATCGTCGGCTTGTCGGTAGCCGTCTGCTGCGCGGGCTTGGGGATGGTGAAGACGAGCAGCGCGGCGACAAGCATCAGGATCGCCGCAGTAGCGTAGGCGATCTCCGCCGAAAGGCCGTAGAGCAGGCCGCCGGCGACCGGGCCGACGATGGTTGCCGTCTGCCAGGCGGACGAATTCCAGGCAATGGCGTTGGCGAAATCCTGTGGCGGCACCAGATTGGCGACCAGCGAGGACGAGGCCGGCCCGTAGAAGGCGCGGGCGATGCCGAACATGGCGAGCACGACGAAGATCGGCAGCGGGCCGCCAAGGCCGCGCAGCGTCAGCAACAACAGAGTGAGCGCACAGCCGGCCTCGACGAACGACGCCAATGTCATGATCAGGCGGCGGCCGAAGCGGTCGGCGACGACGCCGGTGACAAGCACCAGGAGCAGCGACGGCAGGAACTGGACGATGCCGACGATGCCGAGGTCGAAGGGATTGCGCGTCAGGTCGTAGATCTGCCAGCCGACGGCGACTGAGACGATCTGGGTGGCGAAAGTGGTGAGGAAGCGCGCCGTCCAGTAGCTGAGATACGGCCGGTGCCGGAAGGCGGCGTAGCGCTGTTCAGGTGAAGTTGCTTCGGCGGTCATGATTCGAGGGCCCCGTTGTGACATCGGCCGGCGGGGCACTTCCACGGTGGGCGCTGTTCCGGCCGGAGACCCTTAGCCCAGTTCGCCTCGTCGCGCGCGCAAAAAATCGGCGCGGGATGAAGGAACTTCGGAATTATCGTTCACGGTCAAGGAGGCTCAGTCTCTCAGCGCGGCGGAAATCGCTTGCAACCCGCCGCGCAATTCCGCCTCTTTCGGCCAGCCGAAGCCGACGCGGAAGAAGCGCTTCGGCATCTCGAACCAGTGGCCGGGACCGACATAAGTGCCGTGTTCTTCCAGGAGCCGCGCGTAGAACCGGTCGAGGTCGAAACCTGCATCGACATTCAGCCGCGGGAAGCCGACCACACCGCCTTGCGGACGCACCCAGTCGACCACCGGCTCGCCGTCGATCCAAGCCTGGACGATATCGCGGCGCTTGGCCATCTCCGGCAACAACGATGCTAGGAAGGCATCGCGCCGCTCGAGCATGGAGCGTGCGATCGCCTCGTCGATGACACTGCCGCAGATGCCGATCTGCTCCTTGGCGGCGAGGAACGTCTCTTGCAGAGCGTGGTCCTTGCTGACCAGCCAGCCGATGCGGATGCCCGGAATGCCAAATGCTTTCGAAAGGGAACAGACGCTGATCGCGCTTGGACTGAGCGATGCCGCGGAGGGCAGGCGCTCGCCGTAGGAGAGATCGCGATAGGTTTCGTCGACCAGAAGCCGGCAGCGGCGGCTTTCGGCAAGCGCGACCAGCGCGTCGAGATCGGCGCCGGTCATCATCGTGCCGGTCGGGTTGTGCGGGCAGGTGACGCTGATCAGCCTGGTGTTCGGCCGCACCGCCGCCGCGACCCGCGCGACCTCCACGGCGAAGCCCTCGTCGAAGTCGAGATCGACATAGCTGATCGCGCAGCCGATCGCCTTGGGCGTCTCGATATTGGTGGCATAGTTCGGCCGCACGACGACGAGATGGTCATCGGCCGAAAGCAGCGAGGTGGCAATGATGAACAGCGCGCCGGCAGCGCCGGCGGTAACCAGCACGTCGTCCGGGGATAGCGCTTTGTCCTGCCCGGCGATCAGCGCGCGCAATTGCTTATCGCCGCGATGCTCGCCGTAGAACAAGGTGAGGTCGGGCAGCGAGAGGCCGATATCGGCAAGCTTCTGGTCGGCGATCGAGCTTTCGGAGAGATTGAAGCGGATGCGGTCGTAGCCGTATTCCTCCGGCGCTTCCTTCTCGATCACCATCCTCGCATAGTTCATGGCTCACCCGAACAGCATTCGCTTGTCTTATCCAAGCCAAAAGCAGGAAGCCTGCCAAGGTGGATTCCTTGGCAGGCTTCTTCTAACCGTTGGCACAGGGCCAAGATCGTTTAGGCGGGGGCCTTTACTTTCCTGGCCTTTGCCGGCTTCTCCGGCTCGGCTTCGGCCTTGCGGCCGAGGCCGATCGACTTGGCGAGCTCGGAGCGCGATGCCGCGTAGTTAGGCGCGACCATCGGGTAGTCTGCCGGCAGGCCCCATTTGGTCCGGTAGGCTTCCGGGCTCAGCCCGAAATGCACGCCGATATGACGCTTCAGCGACTTGAACTTCTTGCCGTCCTCGAGGCAGATGATGTAGTCCGGCGTCACCGAGCGCCGGGGATTGACGGCAGGAACGGGCGGCGGTGCCGGCGGAGTCGGCGGCTGGTTCAGGGCGCCGATCGAGGAGGCGACACTGGCGATGAGCTCGCCGAGGCCCGAAGCAGGCAGCCGGTTCTTGGCGACATAGGCCGACACGATGTGGGCGGTGAGCTCGAGCAGGTCGACATCCTCCTTGGCTGTATTGGTTTCCTCGTCCACGTCAGTCCTCCTCTATGCCGCACGGCCGCAAATCGGGATGTAAAATCCAGCGCGCTGCCGCGCGTTTGGCGCGCCGAGGCGGGCGCATGTGCGGCAGGCCGGCGGATTCCTAGTCGGCAAATCTGCGAGGCGCAACGACAGGTCGTGCGACTACACGTTATTTTGAACGACTATACTGAAAAGTAAAAATATCAGACGATCAGCGCCTTATCGCGCCACAGTCGAAATCCGCCTTCGAAGGCACGTGTGTTGTCGCCGCGCCTGGATTTTTCAGGCAATTCATCGAGCTTGTCGACATTGCCGCCGCCGATGACCACATAGTCCGGCTGCAAGGCGGCGCGAAGCCTGTTTACGACATCGAAAACGTATCTGCGCCATTTTTTCTTGCCGTGCTTTTCCAGGCCGCGCTCGCCTACATAGTCCTCGAAGCTGCCGCCCTTCTTGTAAGGAAGATGAGCAAGCTCCATCGGCTGCCCGACATTGTCGAGGATCATGGCGGCGCCCAGGCCGGTGCCGAGGCCGAGGAACAGCATACGGCCGCCGTCATAGCTGCCGATCGCCTGCAGGAGCGCGTCGTTGACGACTTTGACCGGCTTGCCGAAGGCGGCGGCGAAATCATAGCCGTTCCAGCCCTTGCCGAGATTGAAGGGATCGAGCGACGGCTTGTTGTCCCTGACCGGACCGGGATAGCCCATCGAAATGACGTCGTAATCCAGGCCCTCGGCCAGCTTCTTCACCGAAGCCACCATCTGCTCAGGTCTCAGGCCCGGCCCGGACTCGGTGCGGCGCATCTCGCCGCCGGCGCTGGTGAGAATTTTCACACGCGATCCGCCGACGTCGATGGTGAGGACGACCTGCCCGTCCTTCGTCGAAGCCCGTTTTGCTGCTTTCGCCATCCGGTCCCCTGAGAAGCTATTTCGTCGGATTGATCCAGCCATTGGGCGGGCCGAAGCCGTTCATGGCGTCGGCCGGCCCCCAGGTCTTCGGCGCGTAAATCGGAGGCGGCGTGGTGTCTCCAAGCACCGGTCCGACGATCCGCCATGCAAGCTCGGCCGCGTCCTGGCGCGTGAAGAGCTGGCCGTTGCCGTTCATGGCGTCGCCGATCAGCCGCTCATAGGGCGGCATATCGCCCTTGCTGTCGTCGAGCGCGGTCAGTTCCACCTGCTCGCCGATCATGTCGTCGCCGGCTACCTTGCGCTGGGCGCCGATCGAGATCGCCACCTGCGGATCGATACGGAAACGGACATAGTTGGCGTCGCCCGGCTTGATCGGATCGAAGACGTCGAGCGGCGGGCGCTTCAGCCGCACGATCACTTCGGTCGCATGCACCGGCATGTTCTTGCCGGCGCGGATGAAGAACGGCACGTCCTGCCAGCGCCAGGTGTCGACGAAGAAGCGAACGGCGGCGAAGGTCTCGACCGGCGAGTTCGGCCGCACGCCCGGCTCCGCCAGATAGCCGTCGAACTGGCCGCGCACGACATCGTCCTTGGTAAGCGTTCGGATGGCGCGCAGCACCTGAACCTTCTCGTCGATCAAATCGTCGGCAGAGCGGCCGACCGGCGGCTCCATGGCGAGCAACAGCAGGATGTTGAGCAGATGGTTCTCGATGACGTCGCGGATGCAGCCGACGTCGTCATAGAATTTGCCGCGGCCTTCGATGCCAAAATCCTCGGCCATGGTTATCTGCACGCTCTCGACGAAGTTGCGGTTCCAGATCGGCTCGAGGAAAGCGTTGGCGAAACGGAAATAGAGCAGGTTCTGGATCGCTTCCTTGCCGAGATAGTGGTCGATGCGGAAGATGGACTGTTCGTCGAACACCAGGTGCAACACGCGGTTCAGCCAGCGGGCCGACTGCAAATCGTGGCCGAAAGGCTTTTCGACCATCAATCTTGCGGCCCGCGCGGTGCCGGATTGTTCGAGCCCCTGGACGACGGTTTCGAACATCGTGGGCGGCACTGCCATGTAATGCAGCGGCCGCTGCGCCGAGCCGAGCGCCGTCTTCAATCTCTCGAATGTCGCCGGATCGCGATAGTCGCCGCTGACATAGCGCAGCAGCGAGGCGAGCCTGGCGAACACCTTGTCGTCGACGGCGCCCAGCGCATTGACGATGCCGTCGCGGGCACGGTCCACCAGTTTGCCAAGATCCCAAGGATCGAAAGCGACGCCGATCACCGGCTCGCTCAGCGTCCCCTTGGCGACCATATGATAGAGCGCCGGAAATATCTTCTTGTGCGCAAGATCGCCGGTCGCCCCGAAAAGCACCAGCGTGTCGGATCTCTCCTGGCTCATCCCGTCACTCCCGCTCTCACGCCTTCGGCTTTTCGACATGGCCGCCGAAAGCGTAGCGCATGGCGGACAAGAGCTTGTCGGCGAAGGCTGATTCGCCTTGCGAGGAGAAGCGGTCGAACAGCGCCGAGGAGAGCACCGGCGCCGGAACGCCGGTGTCGATCGCGGCCTTGAGCGTCCAGCGGCCTTCGCCGGAATCGGAGACGCGGCCGCCGAACTGAGCGAGCGACGGATCGTTCTTCAGCGCGCCGGCGGTGAGATCGAGCAGCCAGGAGCCGATGACGCTGCCATGGCGCCAGACTTCGGCCACGGCGGGCAGGTCGATGTCGAACTGATAGTATTGCGGGCTTTCGAGCGGGCTGGTTTCGGCGTCCGCCGTGCGGGCGCGCTTGCCGGCATTGGCCGATTTCAGGATGTTGATGCCCTCGGCGTAAGCGGCCATGACGCCGTATTCGATGCCGTTATGAACCATCTTGACGAAATGGCCGGCGCCGCTCGGCCCGCAATGCAGATAGCCGTAAGGCGCGGTTCCGGCGTCCTTCGGCGGATTGGAGCCCGGGTCGGCGCCCGGCGCCAGCGTGGCGAAGACCGAATCCAGGTGTTTCACGGCGTCGTCGGGGCCGCCGATCATCAGGCAGTAGCCGCGCTCCAGTCCCCAGACGCCGCCGCTGGTGCCGACATCGACGAAATTTATGCCCTTGGTCGCCAGCTTCGCCGCCTGGTCGACGGCATCGTGATAATAGGAATTGCCGCCGTCGATGATGATATCGCCCGGCTCCATCAGCGCCGCAACCTGGTCGACGATCCTGCCGGTGATCGCCGCCGGCAGCATCAGCCAGGCGCAGCGCGGCTTGGCGAGCTTGGCGACGAACTCCTCCAGCGAGGCGGCGCCGATGGCGCCGTCCTTGACCATGCCGGCGACACTTGCCGAATTGATGTCGTAGACGACGCATTCGTGGCCGTCGCGCATCAGGCGGCGCACCATGTTGGCGCCCATCCTGCCCAGTCCCATCATTCCGATCTGCATTGTGCTATCCTAATAGCTTGAGGAAAGAACCTTACTGGCTATCCGAAGGATCGATGCCGACGGTGAAGTCGACATTCTCCCAACGGCTCGCTTCGGGCCAGAAAAATGTGAAGACGACCGTCGATCCCGGCTGCAGGCCGGCGACATCCAGGTCAACCAGGTGGACGCCGAAGGCGTTCTCCACCGTGTTGTCGTCGCGCACCGTCAGCCACTTGTCGCTACTCCAGTGAACCACGCCGCGCGCCGCAAGTTCCACGCGCAGGAGCTTGCCGGCGGGAAGAGAGCGGATCTTGTTGTTGAAGCGCCATGTCCTGAACGGCGAAACGGTCTTGCGCTCGATGTAGCGCTCGACGCCCTGCGGCGGCATGTCGAAGACCTTGCCGTCGCGCAGCGAGCGCAGCAGCTTGATATGCTCGGCATGCGCCCAGACCAGCGGCATGGCGCTGCCCGATGGCGCGCCGAGCCGCAATTCGCGCTCCGGCAGGTCGGGTCTGTCCCAAACCTGCTCCGGCAGCAGACCGCCTGCACCGGCAGAGCGCTCGAAGGTTTCGAGCAGTTCGGCCGCTTTGCCGGGTCGCCCGGCGGCCAGCTCGTAATGCGCGCGCTCGCCGGCGAGTAGCGGCCAGGGCCGGCCCCGGCCGGTGCCGTCGAAGGGCGAGCCGTCCTCATGCTCGCCATAGCCGTCACCGCTATAGCGATACCAGAGCGGGCCTTGCGGCAACTCGCAGCGCAGAAGCGCGTCGATGGCTTTGACGGTGTTGACGATGCGCGGATCGTCGGCGGCTCTCAGTCCGAAGCGGACCAGCGCCAGCGCGTCGGGACTTATGATGGCCTCGGCCGGCCGATGGCTATCGCCGGGCGGGCGGTTCTTGATCGGCACGAAACCGTCCTTCGGCGAAGCGGCGCCAGCACCGTCGGGCGGTGCGATGCGGACATGGTAGCCGTCGATACCCTCCCTGGCGCAGAGTTCGGTGCCGGTGACATAGGTCCAGCGCTCGATCTGGTCGTTCCAGCAGTCGGCCGTCTCGCGCAGATAGTTTGCCGGTTCATTCTTGCCGCAAGCATCCAGCATGTCAGCCGCCGCAAGCAGCGCCGCGATCTCGACGGCCAGCGTGAACGGGCTGTAGCCGGCGTCCTCTTCCCAGCGGTCCTCGCCGGTGACCGGGCCGTTGCGCACCACATAGGAAGCCGCGCTTTCGATCATGGCTAGGAAGTCGTCGAGCTTCGCGCGCGGCAGATGACCCGCGCGGCGGAGCGCGTCGGCAAGCAGCAGCGGAAAGGCGCATTCGTCCATCTGGATGCCAGGCCAGTAGGGCGTGCCGCTCGCCCAGCAGTTCTGCGGCCAATGACCGTCCGCCTGTTGGATCGAGCGGAGATAGGTGAGGACATCGAGCGCCTGTCTGGCGTCGCCGGCTGCAAGGAAGCCCCCCGCCGTTTCGACCAGGTCGCGCGGCCAGACCAGATGGTAGCCGCCGAGATCGTCGTCGCCTTTGCTGAAGCCCCAGGGGATCGAAAGACTGGCGACTGCGGCTCCAGGCCTGGCGATCGACAGATGCGAGGCAAGCACCGCGGTACTGACGCGGCAGGTGTTCAAGCCGGAGGCGGCTTGCCTGTCGAGCGTCTCCAGGCCGGACTGGAAACTCCGCCAGTTGGCGGCATACGTTTCGGCGGCCGCATCGAAACCGTCCTTCAGGCTGGCCAGCGCGACCTCCGCCGCCTCTTCCGGCGAGGCGCCGAAGCCGAGCGCCAGCAATGCGGTGCCCTTGCCTGTCGAGAAGCCGATCTCGCCGGTCAGCGCCACATTGCCATCCTCCGCGCGCTCAGCGGCAGGATCGAGCGCGCCGCCATTCCGCAGCTGCTGCCAGCCGTCGGAGAAACCGACATAGCCGGCCGAGCATGCGCCCCAGGGCGGCGAGGCGGCAAGCGCGAGCGAGACGCCGCGGCCTGACGCAAAGAGGACACGCTGCCCCTTGTGCTGGCCGACCCAGGCGGTGTTGCCCATGCCGCGATTGACGAGATGCGGCGCGAGCAGCGCGTAAACCTGGTGGTCCGAGGCCGAGCCTTTGAGCGCCGCGAATGTGATTTCCTGCAGCAGAACGGGCCGTTTCGAATCCGTAACAATGCGCTTTTCAATCCGATACGAGCCGTTGACCGCCGTGTTGACCAAGCGATAGCCGGGCACGCCGGCTTCGAATGGCTCGATAAGGTGGGCGGCATCGCGTTTCTCTTCCGAGAAATAACCATCGGGACCGGTTATGATCAGCCCCAGGTCGCGCGTGCAGGCGCTGTCGAGGCGGGGATAATAGACCTCGTTCAATATGCCGTGACTGATGGTGAACCAAAGCGGGCTGTTCGCTGAAAGCCCGGTGCCGACGCCGCTCTTGGCGCTTGACGTCCAGCGCGCGGGAATTCCCGGGGCGCCCTGAGCAACGGTCGGCGTCACTGCCATCAATTGGCCTCCTGCGGCCGTTCCTAGACCAGGAGCCGGCGGCTTTTCAATCGCCGCACCCGAAGTTGATCGGGCTCGGGTCGCTTGACCCATCGTTGACAGCGCCGCCGTCAAGCGCTCACTATTTCTCGGGCAGGGAGGAACTGCGGAAAACAGGATCGAGGCCGCGCGGCGCGGCTTGGCTGTCGTTCCACGGCATTCATCAGGGGGACAGGGAGGAGACATGTCGGAGGTATCTCCCCAGCTGATCGATCGGCTGCTCGCGATCTCGCGGGCGCTCGCCGGCCATATCGATCCGGGCTCAGCGTTCCGGGCGACAGCGATCGAAATCGGCACGCTCATCCCGCACGACCATATCGATCTGGCGGTGTTGTCGCTCGATGGGCGCATGCATGCCTGCTACGAGGCCGGCTTCCATACCAGCTGGAGCGATCTGGCGCAGCATCCGGTCGAGGGCAGCCCGATCCGGCGCGTGCTGTGGGGCGACACGCCTTATCTTCTGACCGACAACGCACTTCTTGACGACCGATTCCACTTCGAGGGAGCGTTCGACGGACCGATCTTCGCCGCCAAGCTGCGGAGCCGCATCATCGTGCCGCTGCGGGCACGCGGCAGCGTGATCGGCGCGCTCAACATCAGCCGGCACAAGGCTGGCTGCTACTCGCAAGAGGACGTCGAGGTCGCTCAGCAATGCGCCGACCTCATCGGGCCCTATATGTTCGCGCTGATCCAGACGGAGGAAGCGCGCCGCGCCATGCTCGCCGAAAGCGAGGCGCGCAACCGGGCGGAACTGCTGAGAGTCGGCGCCTCGCAACTGACCGAGGGCATGGAGCGCGAGCGGCGCCGCATGGCCATGGACCTGCACGACCAGACGCTCGCCGACCTGGCCCGGATCGCACGTCAGGTTTCAGCTTTCCGCAGCCGGGGCGTGGCGCGGACGGCCCAGCTTGCCGATCTCGAGCAGGAGGTGGCGGGCTGCCTGGCGGAGCTGCGCCACATCGTCGACGACATGCGGCCGAGCGTCCTGGAACTGTTCGGCCTGCGCGACGCGGTCGAGGCACATCTCAACCGCAGCGTTGCCAGGGCCAAGCCGCCGATCGCGGTGCGCATCGCCGACACCAGCGACGGCAGCGCCGACGGCCTGTCGGAAACGCTTCGCACCGCGCTCTATCGCATCGTGCAGGAAGCCATCAACAATGCGGTCCGTCATGCCGCGCCAAGCCGCATCGAGGTGCAGCTGGCGTCGACGGCAACCACATTCAACGTGACCGTCACCGACGACGGGCATGGCTGCGGCGCGATCGATCCCGCCGCTCAAGGCGGCATCGGCCACATGCACACGCGAGCGGCCCTTGTCGGGGCGCGGCTGCGTTTCGAGCCGGCCGACCGCAAGGGCGGCACCAGGGTCGTGATCGAGATCGATCGCGAGTCCGCCGAGGCCGAGGCGGCGGCGTGCAGCACCGCGATAACCGAAGTTCAGCCGGTGGCGGAGGCAGTCTGATGCTGGTCATGATCGCCGAAAATGACGGGCTGCATCGCACCTTCGCGCGGCGGACCGTCGAGCAATTGTGGCCCGGCGATGTCGAGGTGATCGAAGCCGGCGACGGCGAGGACGCCATCAATCTTGCGGCGGAGCGGCAGCCGCCGCATGTCGTGCTCGACCTGCAGCTGCCCAAGGCGACCGGGATCGAGGTGGCGCGCGCCATCTGGAGCCGACGCGCCGGCACGCATATCCTGTTCTGGTCGAACTTCGCCGACGAGGCCTATGTGCGCGGCGTGGCCCGCATCGTGCCGCCGGGGTCGGTCTATGGCTATGTGCTGAAATCGGCGACGGAAGAAGGCATGCGCTCGGCGCTGCGCGGCGTGTTCCGCGAGGGGCATTGCATCATCGACCGCGAGATCCGCGGCATCCAGCACCGCGTCCAGGACCGGTTCGAGGGCATCACCGACGGCGAATATGAAAGCCTGATCGACATCGCGCTCGGCCTCACCGACCGAGCGATCGCGGCGCGGCGCGGCCTGTCGATCCGCGGCGCGCAGAGCCGCATCAAGCATGTCTATGAGAAGCTCGGAATAGTGCCGCCGGAGGAGGGCGCTGGCGAGGCGTCGGTGTTCAATTCGCGCACCCGCGCAATCTATCTGGCCATGGCGCGCGGCCTGATCAACATCGATGCGCTGCGGCGCGAGCAGGAGCAGCTCGACGCCTGGCTCGCGCAGGCAACGCCGTTGCAGGAGCAGTAAGCCCCGCGATGGGTCAACATGCTCAGCTTGAATGCTGATTGCTCTTGGCCCTCAGAACGATCGGCTCGGTCTCGATCAATCGAAGCGACCTGACCATATCAGCCGTCCGCGCCTTGTATTTGAGAAAGTGCGGCGCGGTCAGGTGGGCGTGGGAGGCGGAATGATCGACGTAGCATTCGATGACGCGCACCGTTTCGGGCGAACCTTTTATCGAGACCGCGTGCAGGAACAACACGCCGGGCTCGTTCTGCACCGAGGCCTCGATCTCTTCGGCGAGCAAGGCCCTGAAGCTGTCGAGCTGGAAGGCATCGATCTCCAGTTCCGCAATCCGCACGAGCGGCCTGCCGCATCTCTCTGCCATCCATGGTTCTCCTGTCTGCAGCCGCGGGTACCGGCGCCGACTGTGCAAAACCACAGTCGGTGCTGCGCTTAGACCGCTATCGCCCGGTCCGCGTCCCGACTAGCTTTTGTCCTACAAAAACAAGAATCCCGGGGAAGCGCTCATGCCGTTCGTCAGCATACGGATACTCGAGGGTCATTCGCAAAAGCGCAAGAACGAGATCTCGCGCCGGGTCGCCGAGGCGATCAGCGAGGTCGCCGAACTGCCCATGGAAGCGATCTGGGTGGTGATCGAGGACGTGCCGGGCAGCGACTGGTTCGTCGCCGGCAAGCCGGTGCGGGAACCCAAGAGCCCGTGATGTCGATCCCGGCGCGCGCCCGTCACTCCGGCTTTGATGACGTCGTCGGCAATGCGGCGATGGAGCGGCTCGCCACCGGCTACGGCTTCATCGAAGGTCCGGTGTGGCATCCCTATGAGAAATGGCTGGTCTTTTCCGACATTCCGCAAAGCCGCATGTACCGGCGCAGCGCTTCCGGCGAAATCGCGTCGTTCCGCGACCCGAGCCACATGGCCAACGGCAACACGCTCGACCGGCAGGGGCGGCTGGTGACCTGCGAGCACGCCAGCAGCCGCGTCACCCGCGCCGAGCCGGGCGGCACCACGACCGTTCTCGCCAGCCATTACCAGGGCAAGCAGCTCAACAGCCCGAACGACATTGTCGTCGCCACTGGAGGCTCGATCTATTTCACCGATCCGACCTACGGTCGAGCGGAATTCTACGGCGTGCCGAGGCCGCAGGAACTGTCCTACCAGGGCGTCTACCGGATCGACGGCGACGGCGCCGGGCTGACGTTGCTTGCCGACGATTTCGCGCAGCCCAACGGGCTCTGCTTCTCGCTCGATGAATCGCGGCTCTTCGTCAACGATACCACGCGTGGCCACATCCGTGTGTTCGGCGTCGAATCCAATGGTGACCTCAATGGCGGCGCCGTATGGGCTGTGACCGAGGGCGATGCGCCAGGCGCGCCGGATGGGATGAAGATCGACAGCCGCGGCAACCTCTATTGCACCGGCCCGGGCGGCATCCATGTCTTTGACGCGTCGGGCGATCTCCTCGGCGTCATCGCGACGCCGGAAGATTGTGCCAATTTCACCTTCGGCGACGAGGACCTGCGGAGCCTCTACATCGCCGCGTCGACGTCGCTCTACCGGCTGAGGGTACGGGTGCCGGGATTGAGGCTGTTTTGAGCGGGACCGTTCGCGCTCAGATCGGATGGGAGTGAAGCCGGCCCGCAGGGGCCGGTGGGAAGTGCAGCAGTCAACACATCTGGGAGGATAACGACATGAAGAAACTACTGGTCTTGAGCGCCTTTGCAGCCATGCTCGCCTCGGGCACCGCGCTTGCCGACACGAGCGGCAAGAAGATCGCCTTCTCCAACAACTACGCCGGCAATTCGTGGCGCCAGGCGATGCTCGACAGCTACGCCATCGTCACCAAGAAAGCGGTCGAGGACAAGGTGGTGGCGGCGGCGGATGTCTTCACCACCGCCGACAAGGAAGTGCCGACGCAAGCCGCGCAGGTGCAGAACCTGATCCTGCAGGGCTATGACGCCATTGTCATCAACGCCGCCTCGCCGGATGCGCTGAACGGCGCCATCAAGCAGGCCTGCGACGCCGGCATCGTGGTCGTTTCCTTCGACGGCATCGTGACCGAGCCTTGCGCCTACCGCGTCGTCGTCGACTTCAAGGACATGGGCAGGCAGGAAGTCGAGCAGATGGCCAAGTTCCAGCCGAAGGGCGGCAATTTGCTGGAAATCCGCGGGCTGGCAGGCACCTCGATCGACGATGCCATCCACGCCGGTATCCTCGAAGGCGTCGCCGCCCATCCCGAGTTCAAGATCGTCGGCTCGGTGACCGGCGACTGGGACCAGACCACGGCGCAGAAGGCGGTGGCGACCATCCTGCCGTCGCTGCCGGAGATCGTCGGCGTCGTCGACCAGGGCGGCGACGGCTATGGAGCCGCGCAAGCGTTCGCCGCCGCCGGCAAGCCGCGTCCGACCATCATCATGGGCAACCGTCAGGACGAGCTGAAGTGGTGGAAGGAGCAGAAGGACAAGGACGGCTACCAGACCTGGTCGGCCTCGATCGCGCCCGGCGTGTCGACGCTCGCCTTCTGGGTGGCGCAGCAGGTACTCGACGGCCGCAAGGACGTGCCGCACGATCTGCTGGTGCCGTATCTCGCATTCACCCAGGACAATTTCGAGGCCGCGCTGCCGAAGATCAAGGAAGGTGGCGTCGCTACCCACGAATACACCCAGGAAGACGCGATCGCGGCCATCAAGGCCAACATCAAGCAATAGCGGCGCGACGTTGCCAGCCGCATCGCCGACCGGATATCGTTGAGGATGCTCCAGGCTATTGCAGACATCGTCAGGCTGGACGGCGCCGAAAAGCACTTCGGCGCCGTCCGCGCGCTCAACGGCGTCGACTTCCATGTCGGCGCCGGCGAATGCGTCGGGCTGGTCGGGCACAATGGCGCCGGCAAGTCGACGCTGATGCATATGGTTGCGGGCACGCTGCGGCCCGATGGCGGGCAGATCGCGGTGCGCGGCAATCAGGAAGCGAGCTATTCCGTGGCGCGCGCGCTCGAGCTCGGCATACGCTGCGTTTTCCAGGAGCTGTCGCTCTGCCCAAACCTCAGCGTCGCCGAGAACACGCGCATCAACCATCCCTCGCTCAGCGGGCTCGGCTGGCGGCGCAAGGCCGCCGATCTCATCCAGGCCAAGCTCGACGAGATCTTTCCCGACCACGGCATCGCGGCGGACGACATTGCCGGCGATCTGTCGATCGGACGCCGCCAGATGGTCGAGGTGGCGCGCGCCTTCACGCTGACCCGCGAGCCGCTGCATCTGGTCATCCTCGACGAGCCGACCTCGTCGCTCGATGCGCACACGGCCGGCCAGCTGCTTTCATTCGTGCGCCGCTTCGTCGCCGCGGGCGGCAGCTGCATCCTGATCTCCCATGTGCTGGGCGAGGTGCTGCAGAATGCCGACCGCATCGTGGTGATGCGCGACGGCAAGGTGGTCGCCGCCGACGCCGCAAGCGCGTTCGACCGGGACAAGCTGGTCGCCGCGATGGGCGGCGCCGGGGAACATCAGAAGGCCGCCGCCGAGACCCGCAAGGTCGCGGTCGGGGCGCTCAGGGTGCGGGCGCGCCCGGCGCGGCAGCAGGATGGCAAGGAGCTTGTCGCCCGCGCCGGCGAGATCATCGGCCTTGCCGGACTCGCCGGGCATGGCCAGACGGACCTGCTGCTCGCGATCTTCTCGGCCGCCTCGCGCGACAGGGCCGGCATCGAAGTGACGGCGCCGGTGGCGCTGGTCGCCGGCGACCGCCAGGCGGACGGCATCTTCGCCCAATGGTCGATCGCCCAGAACATCGGCATCCGCTCGCTTCAGCGCCTGCGCGACGGCCTGCTGATCTCGCCGCAGCGCGAGGCGGAGCTGGCCGAATTCTGGAAGAAGAAGATCGGCATCCGCACGCCGGACATGAACAACAACATCTATTCGCTGTCGGGCGGCAATCAGCAGAAGGCGCTGTTTGCGCGCGCGCTCGGCTCCGATGCCGAGATCGTGCTGATGGACGATCCGATGCGCGGCGTCGACATTGGCACCAAGCTCGAAGTCTACGACCTCGTGCGCGAGGAGGCCGGAAAGGGCCGCACCTTCCTCTGGTACACGACCGAAACCGAAGAGCTCGACAATTGCGACCATGTCTATGTCTTCAAGAACGGCCGCATCGTCGCCAATCTCGGACGCGACGAACTGACGGAGGAGAAGATCATCCAGTCCTCGTTCGGCGACACGGCCTGAGATGACGGCGATCGCTCCCGGCACGCTCCCGAAATCCTCCCGCGGCAGCGCGGCCCGCGCACGCATGCTGCGCAGCCTGCTGCCGGCGCTGTCGCTGTCGCTGGTGTTGATGGCCATCGCCTGGCTCAACCCGCGCGCCATCAGCTATTTCGGCTTCAACCTGATGCTGAACCTGGCGATCCCGATCGCGCTGGCGACGATCGCGCAGATGTTCGTCATCGCCGGCAATGAGCTCGATCTGTCGATCGGCACTTTCGTCGGCTTTGTCGGCTGCGTCACCGCCACCTGGCTCAGGGATGCGCCGCTCATCGGTGTCGCTGTGCTGCTCGGTTCAATCGGCGTCTACGCGCTGCTCGGCGCGCTGATCCATCTGCGCAACCTGCCCTCGATCGTGGTGACGCTCGGCATGAGCTTCGTCTGGCAGGGGCTGGCTATCCTTATCCTGCCGAAGCCGGGCGGCAAGGCTCCGGACTGGCTGCTGGCGATCATGTCTTTCAAGCCGCCCTATATCCCGTTCCCTATACTGGCGGCATTGCTCATCGCGGCGATCGTGCATTTTGGCCTGATGCGCACTTCATATGGCGTCATCCTGCGCGGTTCCGGTGGCAATGCCGCGGCGCTCAGGCGCGCCGGCTGGTCGCTGCTCAAGACAAAAATCGTGCTCTTCGCGCTGACGGGCCTGTTCGGCGTGCTTTCCGGCATGGCGCTGATCGGCATCACCACTTCGGCCGACGCCAATATCGGCAACGGCTACACGCTGCTTTCGATTGCCGGCGTCATCCTTGGCGGCGGCGAGTTCGTCGGCGGCCGGGTGTCGCCGATCGGCGCGGTCATCGGCGCGCTGACGCTGGCTTTGGCCGCTTCGCCGCTCTTGACCTTCATGCACATCCCGCCCGATTGGCAAGTGGCCGCCAATGGCGCGATCCTGATCATCGTGCTGGCGGCCCGGGTGCTGATCAGCCGCAGGGAGAGGTGAACGATGACCTCTGTCCGGATGCTGCTTGAAAAACCCTGGCTCTGGTCCTTCGTCGGCGCCGTTCTCGTGTGGGTGGCGACCGTCGCCTTCACCGGCGGCTATGGCGCCGGCGGCATGGTCACGGCGGCACTTTCGCTTGCCGTCTTCACCGTCATCGTCGGCGTCGGCCAGATGTTCGTCATCACGCTCGGCCCCGGCAATGTCGACCTGTCGCTGCCCGCCAATATCGGACTGGCGAGCGCGGTGGCGATGAAGGTTATGGGCGGCAGCGATTCGATGATCGTCGTCGGGTTGTTGGCGGCGCTCGCCTGCGGCGCGGCGATCGGCGCCATCAACTATCTGCTGATCTGGGCGCTCAGGATTCCGCCGATCATCGCGACGCTGTCGGCAAGCTTCATCATCCAGTCGGTCGACATCAGCTACGGGCGCGGCCTGCAGATCAAGCCGCCGCCGGGCTTTGCCGATTTCACCAACTGGCAGGTGCTGGGGATCCCGGTGCTGGCGATACTGACGGTGGTCTTCACCATCGCCGCGGCGCTGGCGCTGCAGCGCATGATCTATGGCCGCTCGGTGCTGGCGATCGGGCAGAACATCCGCGCCGCCTGGCTGGCCGGCGTCAATGTCGGCCGCATCCGCTTCCTCACCTACACGCTTTGCGGCGCGCTGGGCGGCATCGACGGCGCGCTGCTTGCCGGCTATTTCCGCGGCGCCAATGTCGATATCGGCAATGAATATCTGCTCGCCTCCATCGCGGTCGTCGTCATCGGCGGCACCTCGGTCGCCGGCGGCAAGGCCAACGTGCCCGGCGTCTGGGGCGCCGGCCTGTTCCTGGTGCTTTTGCTCACCATGCTCAACACCTTCGGCGTAAGCGCCGGCGTGCGGCTGGTGCTGACCGGGCTGATCATCGTCGGGGTGATCACGGCGGCGGGTGGCGAGAAGGCTGTGCGGTGACAAGTCGCGAGGAGGGGGTCGCTCTGCGGGGTCTCTCCAGCCAAATTTGACCATGTGGACAAAGGTCGGGCGTCGTTCCATAGTCCTCCCGTCTGACATGTTTTGAACGGCCGGCTCGACACGGTCGTCGAGCAGAGGGGATTTCAATGGAAAACGATCATCGCAAAACGCAACGCGCCGGCCTGTCGCGGCGCAATGTGCTGGAACTCGGCGCCCTCGGGCTGACCGCGGCGGCGCTGCCCGGCGTGGCCTTCGCCAAGGACAAGAAGCTGAAGGTGGCGGCGATCTTCGCGACGCCGATCGAGGAGCCCTGGGACAACCAGATCCATGTCGCCCTGCAGAAGGCCGAGAAGGAGCTGGGCATCGAATACAAATGGTCGGAGAAGGTGCAGACCGCCGACTTCAGCCGCGTGATGCGCGAATATGCGCAAGGCGGCTACGAGTTGGTGCTGGGCGACGCCTTCGCCGCCGAGCGCGAATCGCGGCGCACGGCAAAACAGTTTCCGAAGACGGCCTGGCTGTTCGGCTCCGGCGCCGGGCCTGCCGAACCCAATTTCGGCGTCTTCGACAACTGGATCCACGAGCCGGCCTATCTCTCCGGGCTGATCGCCGGCAAGATGTCGAAGTCGGGCACGATCGGCGCTGTCGCGGCAATGGGCATTCCGGAAGTGAACCGGCTGGTCAACGCCTTCTTCGCCGGCGCCAAGGAGGTCAATCCAAACATCAAGCGGAAGGTCGCCTTCATCGGCTCCTTCTTCGATCCGCCGAAGGCCAAGGAGGCCGCGATCGCGCAGATCGATGCCGGCGTCGACGTCATCTATGCCGAGCGTTTCGGCGTCATCGAGGCGGCGGTCGAAAAGAAGATCTACGCCATCTCCAACATGTCCGATCAGTCGAGCCTCGGACCCGACACGGTGATCACCGGCCCGGTATGGAATATGTATCCGACGGTCGAGCAGGCGATCAAGCTGGTCAAGGCGGGCGTCTTCACCGCGCAGGACTATGGCGACTTCTCACGCATGGCCAAGGGCGGCTCCGATCTCGCCCCCTATCACAAGTTCGAGAAGACGCTGCCGGCCGAGGTTAAGGACCTGGTCGCCAAGAAGAGAGCCGAGATCCTGGAAGGCAATTTCCGCGTCGACGTCGACGAGAACACGCCGGTGTCGGATTGACCAGTACCCTCCCCCTTGCGGGGAGGGTGCCGGGCGAAGCGAGGCGGGAGGGGTCGTCTCAACCGCTCAACCTTGACGACTGAAGATGGAGCGCTTCGCGGGCGACCCCACCCGGCCCTGCGGGCCACCCTCCCCTCAAGGGAGGGATATTAGGAGCACCCTTGCCCGTCCCTCTGATCGAAATGCGCGGCATCACCAAGAGCTTCGGCGCCGTCAAGGCGAACGAGGCCGTGGATCTCAGCGTCGCCCCCGGCGAGATCCTTGGCCTGCTCGGCGAGAACGGGGCCGGCAAGACGACGCTCATGAACGTGCTGTTCGGCGCTTATGCGCCGGATGCCGGCGAGATCCTCATCGAGGGCAGGCCGGTCGCCATCCACAATTCGGCCGATGCACTCGCGGCCGGCATCGGCATGGTGCATCAGCATTTCCATCTGGCGCCACGGCTGACGGTGCTGGAAAACCTCTTGATCGGCATTGCCGGCAAGTCCGGCCGCATCGACCGCACGGGCGGGCTGGCGCGGCTGAAGGAGATCGGCCGCCAGCATGGCTTACATCTCGATCCCGGCCTGCCGGTCTCGGCGCTCTCGATCGGCGAGCAGCAGCGGCTGGAAATCATCAAGGCGCTCTTTCGCGGCGCCAGGCTCCTGATCCTCGACGAGCCGACGGCGGTGCTGGCGCCCAGCGAGGTCGATGGCCTCTTCGCCGCGCTGCGCTCGATGGCGGCGCAAGGGCTCGGCATCATCTTCATCTCGCACAAGCTCAACGAAGTCAGGGCGCTCACCCATCGTTGCGTCGTGCTTCGGCATGGCAAGGTCGCCGGCCGCGTCGATCATCCGGCAGGAACCACCTCGGCCGAGATGGCCAAGCTGATGTGCGGCCACGAAATCATGCCGCCGATCAAGGAGGTCTCGACGCCTGGCGCGCCCGTGCTGACGCTCGACGGCGTCTCCACCTCAGGTCATGGCGGCACGCCGCTGCGCGAGGTCTCGCTCTTCGTCCGCGGCGGCGAGATCCTCGGCGTTGCCGGCGTCTCCGGCAATGGCCAGCGGGCGCTGGCTGATGTGATCTCCGGCATGCTGTCGCCGAGTGCCGGTTCGATGACGATAGCCGGCAAAGCAGTTGCGCAATTTTCGCCGCGCGAGCTGCAGGCGCTCGGCCTTGGCCGCATTCCTGAGGACCGGATGACGACCGGGCTGGTCACCAACCTGCCTCTAGCCGACTCCATGGTGCTGCCCCGCATCGGCACCGAGGCCTTCAGCCGCAAGGGACTGCTCGATCCGGCCGCGATCCGCGCCTTCGCGGAGGCGCAGATCAAGGCCTATGATATACGCTGTCCCGGCCCCATGACGCGCGCCGGCGCGCTTTCCGGCGGCAATCTGCAGAAGGCGCTTTTGGCGCGCGAGCTCGCCTTCGATCCGAAGGTGCTGATCGTTTCGCAGCCGACGCGCGGCCTCGACATCGGCGCCGCCCGGTTCATCCACGAGAAGTTCCTCGCCATGCGTGCCAAGGGTTGCGGGATCATCGTGATTGGCGAGGATCTCGAGGAGTTGCTGATGCTCTGCGACCGCATCACGGTGATGTACGAAGGCCGCATCGCCGGCACGCTTTCCGGCTCGGAGGCCACCGTCGCGAGGCTTGGGCTGCTGATGACCGGCGCGGAGGGGAGGGCGTAGAGCGATGGAATTGCCTCGGGAGCACGCCTGATGTTCCGTCTCGAAGTCCGCACGTCGACGCCGGCCTGGTTCAATCTCGCCCTGCCGCTGCTCGCCATCGCCGTCGCGCTGGTTTTGTGCAGCGGTCTCATCGCTGTCGCCGGCGCCGGTGTCATCGAGGCCTATGGCGTGATGCTCTCGGCCTCGCTCGGCGACAGCTACGCCATCACCGAGACGCTGGTTCGCGCCGCGCCGATGATCTTCACCGGCCTTGCGGTGGCGATCGCCTTCCGCGCCAAATTCTGGAACATCGGGGCCGAAGGCCAGCTGCTCGCCGGCGCGGTTGCGAGTTGTGCCGTAGGCGCCATCCCGATGCCGGGACCGCTCGCCATGCTGCTGATGGCGCTGGCCGGCGCGGCGGCCGGCGCCCTCGTCGCGCTGGTGCCGGCGACGTTGCGCGTCAAATTCAAGGTCGACGACGTGGTCAGCTCGCTGCTGCTCAACTCGGTCATCTATTACGCGCTGATGGCGCTGATCGAGGGGCCGTGGAAGGACACCTTTTCCGGTTATCCGATCTCGCCGCCAATCGAGGATTCCGCCAATTTCCCGGTGCTGATCGAAGGCACAAGGCTGCATATCGGCGTCGTCGTGGCGCTGATCGCAGCGCCCGTCTGCTGGTTCCTGATCGCGCGCACCACGCTCGGCTTCCGCATCCGCGTCACCGGCGAGAATGCGGAGGCGGCCCGCTATGGCGGCATCAATACCCAGCGCGTGCTGCTCTCCACCGCGCTGCTTTCCGGCGCGCTGGCCGGACTGGCCGGCGTCGGCGAGGTTGGTGGCGTCCACTTCCAGGTGATGAGCGACATCTCGCCGGGCTACGGCTATTCCGGCATCGTCGTCGCCATGCTCGCCAGGCTCAATCCGCTCGGCGTCGTGCCGTCCGCGATCTTCCTTGCCGCGGTCATGACCGGCGCCGAGGCGATGTCGCGCGCCACCGGCGTGCCGGCCTTCCTCAGTGAGGTCATCCAGGGTACGGCGCTGCTTGCGATGCTGGTAGCGCTGCTCTTCACCGCCTACCGCATCCGCCGCGTGGGGGCGCCCGTATGAGCGCGGTGTTCGAGCAGATTTTTCAGGTCGGCTTCCTCGCCGCCATCATCCGTATCGCCACACCGCTCGCCTTCGCCACGCTAGGCGAGATGTTTTCCGAGCGGGCCGGCGTGCTCAATCTCGGCATTGAAGGCATCATGCTGTTGGCGGCCATGGCCGGCTTCACCGCCGCGAGCCTGAGCGGCAGCCTGTGGCTGGGCGTGCTGGTGGCCGTGCTTGTCGGGGCGGCGATGGGCGCGCTGCATGGGCTGTTCACGGTGGTCTTGGGCCTCAGCCAGCATGTCTGCGGCATCGGCGTGACGCTGTTCTGCTCTGGGCTCGCCTATTTCCTCTACCGGCTGATCTTCGGCCAGCAATCGGTGCCGCCCAGCATCAAGGGCTTTCAGCCGGCGCCGATCCCCCTGCTGTCGGACATTCCGATCCTGGGGCCGGCGGTGTTCAACCAGTTCACGCTGGTTTATCTCGCGATCATCGCCGTTCCGTTTGCCGCCTTCGTGCTCTACCGCACGCCCTGGGGGCTGTCGGTGCGCATGGTCGGCGAGAACCCGCGCGCGGCGGATTCCGCCGGCGTCAGCGTGATCGCCACGCGCTTCCAGGCCGTGATCCTCGGCGGCGCGCTGATGGGTCTTGCCGGCGCCTTTCTCACCATGGCGCAGTTCAACGCCTTCACCTTCGGCGTGGTGTCGGGGCGCGGCTGGGTGGCGATCGCGCTGGTGGTGTTCGGCCGCTGGGACCCGTGGCGTTCGGCGGGCGCGGCATTGCTCTTTGCCTTCGTCGACGCGCTGCAGCTCAGGATGCAGGCCAGCGGCCTCGGGCACATCCCTTACGAAGCCTTCCTGATGCTGCCCTTCATCTTCACCATCGTCGCCATGGCCTTCATTTCGCGCAACGCGGTCGCGCCTTCGGCGCTGCTGAAGCCGTTTCGACGCGAGGAACGGTAGGGTAGGATTCTTTCCTAGACGGTTGCAAGGTGGTTCCCCCAACGGATCAAGGTGCAAGAACCTTCCTGCACCGCCAAGGGTCGACCCCCCACTCCGTCGAGCTGCGCTCGACACCTCTCCCCCGATCGACGGGGTAGAGGAAAGGCGCCCAGCGTGGGACGCCTCAGATCGCCGTGAAGGCGTTGTCGACGAAGAGATGCGCGCCGTTGACGAAGCTCGATTCGTCGCTCGCCAGGAACAGCGCCGCCTTGGCCACTTCCTCCGGCTCGCCGATGCGGCCCTGTTGCGCGGCCATGGCGGCATCGGAAACATCGACGCCGAGCTTGCCGAGGTCGGCGACCTCGCGCATTCCGTGCGGCGTGCGGATGAAGCCGGGACAGATGGCATTGCAGCGGATGTTGCGATCGCGGAACTCCACCGCGATGGCACGCGCGAACATGTGGCAGGCGCCTTTAGTGGTGTCATAGAGCACTTCGTTCGGCGTCGCCGCCACCGCCGAGATCGACGAGGTGCAGACGATCGAGCCGCCGCCGGCGGCGATCATGCCGGGCAGCACCGCGCGCGTCATCAGGAACATCGAACGCACATTGACGGCGTGCAGCCAGTCCCATTCCTGCAGAGTCGTCTCCAAGAAGGGTTTAATCACGATGGTGCCGGCGTGGTTGAACAGCACGGTAACGGGGCCGAATTTTTCCGCGGCCGCCTTCGCCGCCGCCTCGACCTGCGCCTCGTCGGAAACGTCGGCTACGAAATGCTCGGCGACATGGCCGCGCGCGCGGATCGCCGCGGCGGTCTTGCCGGCGGCATCGCCATTGCGGTCGATGATCGCCACTTTGGCGCCTTCGGCGGCAAACAGCTCGGAAGCCGCTCCACCCATGCCCGTCGCGCCGCCCGAGATGATGGCGACCTTGCCCGCCAGCCTTCCACCCATATTGCTCTCCCTGAGTCCTGTGAGACTATTTTGATGCTATTCCCTCGCGTACCGAATAGCCAAGCGCTTGAACGAGGCCGTTTGCCGGAGCTACAGGCATTTTGTCGGATCCTCCGGTGGCGCATCCCCGCACGTTTTTCGATCTCGGCTGAGAATAAACGCCCCTCAAGTTGCCGCTTCCGAGGACGTCCTTCCAAAAACAGGCGAAAAATAGCACTCGACAAAGTCTACTATCTTTATAGATTAATGGCCGAGACGGAGGTTCGACCATGACCTACATGCAGAATGCTCAGCGCAAGGGCCAGAGGCTGACCGCCGACCAGAGCTGGAGGCCCGCCTATGGCGGAACCTTCGCCTATCTCGTTTTCGCGCTGGCATTCGTGTTCACCGGCGCGGTGGTGCTTGGGATCATCCCCTGACAGAGCCGGGGCCTACGGCCCCCCCGTCCAAAAATCTGAGTTGGAGTAACCGGAGAAGATAACTGGCCGAGCGCCAGGCGCATCGGCGCGCCTGCGCGCATTGGATTGTTCGAGGTGGAGCGGGGCAAGCCAACGTGACGGAGGAGATGGCAATGCCGATCGAGTTCACGCATGTTCCCGGTAAGCCTGCGAATGGCAGCTTCTTCTACGATTTCGCCGAGACGGCGACCAAGCTGTCGCTGATCGAGGATGCGGGGTTCCGCAAGCTGGTGATCGACGATCCGGCCGGCCTGCTCGCCAACATGGACATCGCCGCGCAGACGCTCGACCGCACCCCGGCGCTGGAAGTGGTGCTGACGCACTGGGCCGGTGTGGTCGAGCCGACCGTGGCGGCAAGGCAGCTCGCGGCGCTCGACTTGAGAGGCGGCGGCCGCCTGTCGCTCAGGATGCTGAGCGAGCCGCTCCAGGACAGTGATGCCGAGGCGCGGCCGGTCGGCCACAGCGTGGTTTGGCAGCGCATCGACGAATATCTTGTGCTGCTGAAGCGGCTGTGGTCGAACGACGAGCCCTTCGACCATGAAGGCGCCTTCTACAGCGTCAAAGGCGGTTACGTGCCGCGCAAGGGCCCGCATGGCGGCGACCTCACCATCCGGCTCGGCGGCCAGTCCGGCACCGCGCTGAAGGTCGCCGGCCGGCATGCCGATATATTCGAGCTGGCGGCCGGCTCGCCGGACGAAGTCGCGCAGCTGATGCAGCGTGTGCGCGGCGCTGCAGCCGAGCACGGCCGCGCCGGCAGATTGCGCTTCGCGCTTCCCGTCCGCATTCGCCCCGAAGGCTGGTCCGGCGCTTCCGACCACAAGGCGGTCGAGGTCGCGGGGCCGCCGGCGCGGCTTGCGCTCTCGCTGTTGCCCTATGCCGCGCTAGGCATCGAGGAATTCATGATCGGCGGTATCGACCGTTCCAGCGAGATCGCGCGGATCGGCCGCGAAACGGTCACGCCGATCGCGAATTCGCTGGCTCGGTGCGACGCCGACACCCTGGCGCCAGGAACGTTCGCGTCGCGCTCGTTCACCGGGGCACACCTTCGGTGAAATCGCGGATGGCGGTGAGACCGGCCGCTGCGGATGCCGGTTTCATCAGGACGGGACATAATCGACGCCATCCATGACATAGTCGGCGAAGAGGAAATCGCGGATGCCGGCAATCCGGCCGTTCTCCCAATCGATGAGGATGAAAAAGCGCGTCCGGACGATCCGGGCTGGTGACCAGAATGGCGGGGCGGCCTTCGACCGATATCAATTCCGTTCTTCTGCGATCCGCGACAGCGCGGCGATCACCGCCTCCGAGCTCGCCAGCGCGCCGAAGACGCCGTCCTCGACCGTCACCATATCGAGCGCGGCTTCGTGCGCCCGGCCGTCGCCGCTGGCGCAGGCGTCCGCAATCGTCAGGCATTGGAAATTGCGGTCGCAGGCCTCGCGCAGCGTGGTGTGAACGCAGACATCGGTCGTGCAGCCGGTGAACATCAGATGGGTGATGCCGCGCGCCCTCAGCACCAGTTCCAGATCCGCATAGGTGAAGGCGCCGTTGCAGGTCTTGTCGACGATGATGTCCTCCGGCCCGACTTCTATGTCGGCGACGATCTGGAAGCCTGGGCTGGAGCGCAGCAGGATGTCGGTACCGTCCAGTCCCGCCCGCTTGCGGCGCCATTTCTCGTAGGCCGTCATGTCGGCCATGTCGGCGCGGTAGCCCTGTCTCGTGTGGACGATGGCAAGGCCGGCGGCGCGCGCCGCCGCAATCAGCCGGTTCACCGTCGGCAGAATGGCCCGCAGCGGCGAAGGGTCGTAACCTTTCCTGGCGAAATAGCCTGTCGGCGACAGGAAATCCTCCTGCAGGTCGATCACGAGCAGGGCGGTGTTTTGCGGCACCAGCCTGCCGTCATAGGGGAAGTCGAACGGGGTCGCCTTGATCATCGCCTGCTGCCTCGGTTGCGGCTGGCATGGTGGCCCAGCGACGGCGTCGCAGTCCAGGCCTCACGGAGTCCCTATGCGCCGACCCGGATTATTTGTTGATGATGGAAGATCTTAATAGTTGACTCTCTAACTCATGTTTTCTAGTCAGACGGCATTGGCGTGCAATGATGACGCGAGGACTAGCCTTGTCCCGGAACTTTTTTTTTGTGGTGCTGGCCGCGTTCGCCATTCTTGCGGCCGGCTCGATCCTTCCCGACATCGCGGCGGCACAGAAGCAGGCTGCACCCGCGGTACCGGTTGCACAAGCGCCTGCTCAGCAGCCCATGACAGCTCCGGCGGCCGCGCAGCCAGCTCAGGCCCCGGCCGGGGCGCAGGCCCCGGCGACGGAGGCACCAACCGCTGCCGCACCGACCGAACCGCGCGTTCAGCCGGCGCCGAGCACTGCTGGGGGCGAAGAGCCTTCCGCCATTGCTCTGACGCTGCCGCATGACCTGTCGCCCTGGGGCATGTTCATGAACGCCGACATCGTGGTGAAGGCGGTGATGGTCGGACTTGCTTTCGCTTCTCTGGTCACCTGGACGATCTGGCTCGCCAAGTCGCTGGAGATCGTCGGCGGCAAGCTCAAGGCGCGGCGCGCGGCGAACGCGATCGGCAATGCCGCGACGCTGATGCAGGCCGGCCGCGCGCTCGGCCACAGCGGTGGCCCGGGCGCGCTGCTGGTGCGGGCGGCGGAGGAAGAGCGCGCGCTTTCGGCGGGCGCGCTGGACCATGCATCAGGTGATGGCCTGAAGGAGCGCGTCACCTCGCGGCTGTCGCGCATCGAGGCGGCAGCGTCCCGGCGCATGTCGCGCGGCACCGGCCTGCTCGCCACCATCGGCTCCACGGCGCCCTTCGTCGGCCTGTTCGGCACCGTCTGGGGCATCATGAACGCCTTCATCGGCATCTCGCAGGCGCAGACCACCAATCTTGCGGTGGTGGCGCCGGGCATCGCCGAAGCCCTGCTCGCCACGGCAATGGGTCTGGTGGCTGCGATCCCGGCGGTGGTGATCTACAATGTCTTCGCGCGATCGATAGCCGGCTACAGGCAGATCCTCGCCGACGTCTCGGCAGGCGTCGAGCGGCTGGTCAGCCGCGACCTCGATTTTCGCACGGTGCCGCCGGCAACCGCGTTGGCAGCGGAGTGAGCGGCCAATGGCGGCGCGGATTCGCGAGACGGCCGGCGACGATCTCGAGGAAAGCCACGAGATCAACGTCACCCCGTTCATAGACGTCATCCTGGTGCTTTTGATCATCTTCATGGTCGCGGCTCCGCTTGCGACCGTCGACGTCAATGTCGACCTGCCCGGGTCGACGGCGACGCCGGCGCCACGGCCGGAGACACCGCTGTTCCTGACGCTGAAAAGCGATCTTTCTCTGGCGATCGGCAATGAGGCTGTGCCGCGACCGAGCTTCGCCACCGTGCTCCACAGCCGCACCAAGGGCGACAAGCAGACGCGCATCTTCTTGCGCGCCGACAAGACGGTGGGCTATGGCGAGCTGATGGAGGTAATGAACCTGCTGCGCGCTGCGGGCTACCTCAAGATCGCCCTGGTCGGGCTGGAGACGGCGTCCGGCACCGGGGCTGCGGCCGCGGGCGCCACCTCCGCGCCGGCGACAAGCGGAAGCGCGGCGCAATGACGCAAGCGATCGCCGCCTTGTCCACCCAGCCACGCTTCGGCTTCCGCGAAGCCGGTCTGTGGGCAAGCGCGGCCACGGTTATTTTCGCCGCACATGTCGCGGTCGCTTATGCAGTGCAGAATCTGAGCTTTACCGAGGTGCCGGACGGCGGCCCGCCGCCGGCGCTGGCTGTCGAAATGGCGCCGCTGCCGACGACGCCTGCCGTGCCGGAAGAGGCGGCCATGCTGGACACGGTCACGCCGGAGCCGCCCGATGCAATCGAGGAGGCGCCGGCGGTCAGCGAAGTGAAACCGGTGACCGATCCGGCGCCGGTCATGAAAAGGGTCGAGCCGGTCGCCGAGCCGCCGGTCGTTTCCGACAAGGCGGCGGAGGCCGAACCGGCGGAGACAGTAGCTGCGCTCAGCGAGCGGCCGCCGCTGGACGAGGTCGTGCCCGACCCTGTCGAGGCAGTTACTCCCGACGTCGTCGTTCCACTGCCGCAGCCAAAGCTTGTCGAGGCGCAGCCGAAGGCAAGCCAGCCCGTCGAGGCGAGGAAAAAAGTGGAAAAGAAGCCGGTCGAAAAGCCGAACCAGAGGAAAAGGGCAAAGGCCAGGCCGCCAAAGGCCGTGACGATGGCCAGCATCGATGCCAACCCAGGCGCGAAGGCCGCCGCGCCGCAATCCTCCGAGTCGGTGTCGCGATCGAGCGTCAGCCCGTCGCGCTGGAATTCCAGCTTGGCGGCATGGATCAGGCGGAATACCCGGTATCCAAACGCGGCGCGCTCCAGGCGCGTCGAGGGCACGCCTACTGTAACCTTCACGGTAGACGTCTCCGGCAGGGTGGTCTCTGCCCGGCTGGCGCAATCCTCGGGCGATCCGGATCTCGATCGCGCCGCGCTCGGCGTGTTGCAGGGCGCGTCGGTGCCGGCGCCGCCGGCCGAACTCGGCGCCCACGTCACCCGCACCGCGCCTTTCGTCTTCAGCCTGCGCGATTAGATGCCCCGCCGCGGCCATGCAACTTTGAGGCTTGACTGGCGGGCGGTAGGGAATAGGGTAGCTGCGAACATATCGGCCTCGGTCGCCGGACGGCAAGAATGCCTCGTATGCCTCGCCTGTCGGCGGCGGCTGCGGGGCTTTTTCATTTTTGGGGCATTGCTTGAAACGGCGTATCCAGATCGGCGTCCTCTATTCGCGATCCGGCAGCTACCAGCTCGTCTCGGACGCGTGCCGTACGGGCGCGATGCGGGCGATCGCCGACATCAATGCCGACCGAAGCTGCGGGATCGAGCTGGTGCCGGTCGAACGCGATCCGCAAAGCAATGCCGACCGCTACGCCTCACTTTGCGAGGATATCTTCCGGACCAGCAGCGCCCGCCACGTGATCGGCTGCATTACCTCCTGGAGCCGCAAGGAGACGATCCCTGTGCTGGAGAAGGCGGGCGGCATGCTCTGGTATGCCTGCCCCTATGAGGGGTTCGAGGCCAACGAGCATGTCGTCTACATGCATGCCTGCCCGAACCAGCATCTGGTTCCGCTGATGGCTCATGTAGCGCCGCGTTTCGGCGCCAACGGCTTCCTGCTCGGCTCGAACTATATCTGGGGCTGGGAGATGAACCGCGTCGCGCGCGACCTGATCGCCGACGCTGCGGGCAAGGTGCTCGGCGAGCGCTACCTGCGCATCGGTGAAACCGACGTTTCGCGCCTGATCGATGAAATCCGCGCCACGCGGCCGAATTTCATCCTCAACAACCTCATCGGCACCTCGTCCTATGCCTTCCTGGCGGCATATCGCGACTTGGGACGCGAGAATGCGGCCTTCAAGGCCGACGCCTGCCCGGTCATATCCTGCAATCTCACCGAGGGCGAGTTGCCGGCGATCGGCGAAACGGGCAGGGGCCATTTGTCGGCCGGACCCTATTTCGCGCCGCGCCCGGCTGCCTTCGCCTCGTCCTTCGAGGCGTCCGCCTATGCATCGGTGCAAGTGATGGCGGACGTGCTCTCCGGCGATCCCGACGCCGGCCCGGCGGCGTTCTCAAAAGCCTTCGCCGGGCGCCGCTTCACGACGCGCCTGGGGCCTATCGCAATCGATCCGCACACGCAGCATGCAACCCTGCCGGTGATCATCGGGCGCATCGCCGATGGATTTTTCGAGGTCGTCAGCCGCGAGGAAGAGGTGGCGCCCGATCCCTATCTGTCGCGTTACGACCCGGCGAAGACCTTCGGCCGTCCGCGGCTCAGGGTGGTGTCGTGAGCCGGTCCGCACGCATCCCCAATCTCGGCGGCGCGCGGGCTTTCGTGCTGCATCGCCCGCACGCGACGGTGCAGGCGATCACCAGGCAGCTGTCGGCGATCGGCCTTGAGGCGGTCGAATGCTGGCCGCAATTGCCGGCAGAGGCGCTTGCCGCGGATTTCGTCTTCTTCGACGCCGATCTCGGCTTCGACGAGCAGTTCCCGTGGCAGCCGGGCGAGGCGCCGATGCCCCTGGTGGCGCTGATCGGTTCGGAAGCGCCGGGCCGCATCGAATGGGCGCTGTCGCAAAAAGCCGACGCGCAATTGTTGAAACCGGTCGGCAATGCCGGCGTGTACAGCGCGCTGCTGATCGCCCGGCAAAGCTTCGAGGCGGGGAAACGGCTGGCCGACGAGATCGCGTCGCTGCGCCAGCGCGTCGGCGAGCGCCAGACCATCGTGCGCGCGGTCGCGGCGCTGTCGAAAGGCAGCGACGACGATCGCGCCTATGCGCAGTTGCGGTCGCTGGCGATGAGCTGGCAGATCAGCGTCGAGGAAGCGGCCCGGCGGATCGTGGCGATGACGGAAAATGAGGATGGCGGTGACCAATCCCATCGCGCCTGATCTCCCGGCGCCGGGCCAAATGCCGGTCAAGCCGCGCGCCGGCGTCTGGCGCCGGCTGCTCAAGCGGCCGCTGGCGCTGCTCGGACACTTCATCGTCGCCATCGTGCTTGCTGGCGCCATCCTGGCGCCGTGGCTGACCGGCTACGATCCCAACGAGCAGATGTTCGACGGACTGACGCTGGAAGGTTCGCCCTTGCCGCCGAACGCCAAGTTCTGGCTGGGCACCGACCTGCTCGGCCGCGACCTGTTGACCCGCATCCTGTTCGGCGCCCGCACCTCGCTGATCATCGGCATCGTCGCCAACGGCGTGGCGCTTCTGATCGGTACGCTGGTCGGCGTCACGGCCGGTTATTTCCGCGGCTGGATCGGCAGCGCGCTGATGCGCTTCACCGACCTGATGATGGCCTTCCCGGCACTGCTTCTCGCCATCTGCCTGGCGGCGGTGTTCGAGCCGAGCCTTTGGATCGTTGCCATGGTGATCGCGCTGGTCAACTGGGTGCAGACCGCGCGCGTCATCTACACCGAAACCTCGTCGCTGTCCGAGCGCGAGTTCATCGATGCCGAGCGCACGATAGGGGCGAGCGCGCCGCGCATCCTGTTGCGCCATATCCTGCCGCATCTGCTGCCGACCATCATCGTCTGGGGCACGCTCGGCATCTCGACCACGGTGCTGCTCGAAGCCACGCTCAGCTATCTCGGCATCGGCGTGCAGCCGCCGACGGCCTCCTGGGGCAACATCATCTTCGAGAACCAGACCTATTTCCAGGCGGCGCCCTGGCTGGTGTTCTTCCCCGGCGCCGCGATCCTGGCGCTTGCGCTTGCCTTCAACCTGATCGGCGACGCGCTGCGCGACATCCTCGACCCGACGCAGAGGGGGCGGGCATGATCGCCTATCTCGGCCGACGTCTCATCCAGTCGCTGCTCATCCTGCTCGGCGTCTCGCTGATCACCTTCGCGCTGCTCTATCTGCTGCCGGCTGATCCAGTGCGCCAGATCGCCGGCCGCAGCGCGACGCCCGACACGGTTGAAAACATCCGCAGGCAGCTCGGCCTCGACCAGCCCTTCATCGTCCAGTACTGGCACTATCTCACAAGGCTGCTCAGCGGCGATCTCGGCCGCTCCTACATCCAGCGCTCGGAAGTCACCGAGCTCATCGTCTCGCGGCTGCCGGCGAGCCTGCTTCTGATGGTCGGCGCCATCCTGTGCGAGCTCGCGATCGGCCTTACCATGGGCCTGATCGCCGCCGTCAAGCGCGGCACCTCCACCGATCAGACCTTGATGGTCGCCTCCTTCGTCGGCGTCTCGGCGCCGCAATTCGTCGTCGGCCTGCTCCTGCTCTATGTCTTCGCCGTCCGGCTCGGCTGGTTCCCGATCGGCGGCTACGGCAGTTGGCGGCATCTTGTGCTGCCCTCGCTGACCATGGGCATACTCGGCGCCGGCTGGTATGCGCGCATGATGCGCTCGTCGATGATCGACGTTCTGCGCCAGGACTATATGCGCACCGCCCGCGCCAAGGGCCTGGCGCGCGGCGCCATCCTGTTCCGCCATGCGCTGCCCAACGCCATCCTGCCGGTGGTCGCCATGATCGGCATCGACATCGGCGTCTTCATGGGCGGCATCGTGGTGGTCGAAAGCGTCTTCGGCTGGCCCGGCATCGGCCAGCTCGCCTGGCAGGCCATCCAGCGCGTGGACATCCCGATCATCATGGGCGTCACCCTGGTCTCGGCCTTCGCCATCGTGCTCGGCAACCTGCTGGCCGACATCATCGCGCCCTTCATCGACCCCCGAATTAAACTCAGATGAACAAGGCAACAACCAGAGAAAGGGAACAGTGACATGAGACGATTTCTGGCATCCACCGTGGCGGCCTCGGCGCTTGCGCTGATGCTCGGCATGGCAAGCGCGCGCGCCGACGACGCGATCGACCCTAACGCCAAGCAGGGGGGCGCCATCACCATCACCTACAAGGACGATGTCGCGACGCTCGATCCGGCGATCGGCTACGACTGGCAGAACTGGTCGATGATCAAGAGCTTGTTCGACGGGCTCATGGATTACGAGCCCGGCACCACCAAGCTGAAGCCCGACCTTGCCGAAAGCTACGAGATCTCGCCGGACGGCAAGACGTTCACCTTCAAGCTGCGCCACGGCGTGAAGTTTCACAATGGCCGGGAGATGACGGCCGACGACGTCAAATACTCGCTCGACCGCGTCACCAATCCGAAGACGCAGAGCCCGGGCGCCGGCTTCTTCGGCTCGATCAAAGGCTATGACGAGGTCGCCGCCGGCAAAGCGAACAGCCTCTCCGGCGTCACCGCGGTCGATCCCTATACGATCAAGTTCGAGCTGACCCGTCCGGACGCCACCTTCCTGCATGTCATGGCGATCAACTTCTCGCATGTGGTGCCGAAAGAGGAGGTCGAGAAATACGGCGCCGACTTCGGCAAGCATCCGGTCGGCACCGGCGCCTTCAAGCTCGCCGAATGGACGCTCGGCCAGCGCATCGTCTTCGAGCGCAATCCCGACTACTGGCATAAGGGCCTGCCGCATCTCGACAAGATCACCTTCGAGATCGGCCAGGAGCCGATCGTGGCGCTGCTGCGCCTGCAGAAGGGCGAGATCGACGTGCCCGGCGACGGCATTCCGCCGGCCAAATTCCAGGAGGTGATGAACGATCCGGAGCAGAAGGCCCGCGTCGTGGTGGGCGGGCAATTGCACACCGGCTACATCACCATGAACACCACCATGCCGCCCTTCGACAATGTGAAGGTGCGCCAGGCGGTCAACATGGCGATCAACAAGGACCGCATCGTTCAGATGATCAACAACCGCGCGGTGCCGGCCAACCAGCCGCTGCCGCCTTCGATGCCCGGTTACGACAAGGCATTCAAGGGCTATCCCTATGACGTCGCCAAGGCCAAGGCCCTGCTTGCCGAGGCCGGCCACCCCGATGGCTTCGAAACGCAGTTGTTCGCCATGAACACCGACCCCAATCCGCGTATCGCGCAGGCGATCCAGCAGGATCTGGCGGCCATCGGCATCAAGGCCAGCATCCAATCGCTCGCCCAGGCCAACGTGATTGCCGCCGGCGGCGACAAGTCCGGCGCGCCGATGATCTGGTCGGGCGGCATGGCCTGGATCGCCGATTTCCCGGATCCGTCCAACTTCTACGGACCGATCCTCGGCTGCGCCGGCGCGGTGCCGGGCGGCTGGAATTGGGCGTGGTACTGCAACAAGGATCTCGACGCCAAGGCTGCCGAAGCCGATTCGGTCGTCGATCCGGCAAAGTCCGCGGATCGCGAGAAGATGTGGAGCGCGATCTACGACAAGATCATGGAGGACGCACCCTGGGCGCCGGTCTTCAACGAGCAGCGCTTCACGCTGAAGTCGGCCCGCATGGGCGGCGCCGACAATCTCTACGTCGACCCGGTCCATATCCCGATCAACTACGACAATGTGTATGTGAAAGATGTGCAGTAACTGCGACTACACCATCCACGGGCGCCATCACCACTTCGGCTGGGACAATTCCTTTGCCCCGGCCGAGCGCGTGGCACCTGGCTCGACGATCGAGTTCCAGTGCCTGGATTCCTCCGGCGGGCAGCTCAAGGCCGACAGCACCGTCGGCGATATCGCCAGCCTCGATTTCGGCATGATCAACCCGGTGACCGGGCCGATCTTCGTCGAGGGCGCCGAGCCCGGCGACGCGCTGAAGGTGACGATCGAAATGTTCAAGCCGTCCGGCTTCGGCTGGACGGCGAACATTCCGGGCTTCGGTCTGCTTGCCGACGACTTCAAGGAGCCGGCACTCAACATCTGGAAATACGACCCCGGCTCGCTCGAGCCGGCGCTGTTCGGCAGACACGGCCGCGTGCCGCTGAAGCCGTTTGCCGGCACGATCGGCAACGCGCCGGGCGAGATGGGCCACCATTCGGTGGTGCCGCCGCGGCGCGTCGGCGGCAACCTCGACATAAGGGACCTTGCCGCCGGCACCATTCTCTATCTGCCGGTGGAAGTGGCAGGCGCGCTGTTTTCCGTCGGCGACACGCATGCCGCGCAGGGCGACGGCGAAGTGTGCGGCACTGCGATCGAGAGTCCGATGGACGTCGTGCTCAAGCTCGACCTGGTGAAGGACGCGCGGCTGAAGACGCCGCGCTTCACCACGCCGGGCCCGGTGACGCGGCATCTCGACGCCAAAGGTTATGAGGTGACGACCGGGATCGGACCCGACCTGATGACCGGCGCCAAGCAGGCGGTCAGTCAGATGGTCGACCTGCTGGCCGGCCGATACAAGCTCGACCCGGTCGACGCCTATATGCTGGTCTCGGTCTGCGGCGATCTCAGGATCAGCGAGATCGTCGACATGCCGAACTGGGTGGTGTCGTTCTACTTCCCGCGCTGCGTGTTTGAATGAGAGGTCGGCGCCCCACCCCCGCCCCGCTGCTTCGCAGCGACCCTCCCCACAAGAGGGAGGGTAAAACGCCAGCGCCCTACCTCCCCCTCGTCGGGAGGTCGGACCAAAGGTCCGGGTGGGGACCGGCGCTCCGACTTGCTCGGGGAGAGCAATGACTCAAAGCGTTCGCGAAGTTCCATCAGCGCTGGCCGGCGAGGCGGTGCTGGAAATCGCCGGCCTCAGCGTCAGCGTGCGCGGCGAGGATGGCGAGCGCGAGGTGGTATCCGGCCTGTCGCTGTCTCTCAAACGCGGCGAGACGCTGTGCATCGCCGGCGAGTCCGGCTCCGGCAAGTCGATGACCGCGCTGGCAATCATGCAATTGCTGCCGCAGCCGGCCGGCCGCATCGCCGCCGGCACGATCCGGCTTCGCGATAAGGATGGCAGTGCCGTCGAGCTGACGGTGCTCGACGAACGGCGCATGCGCGACATTCGCGGCGACCGCATCGCCATGATCTTCCAGGAGCCGATGACCTCGCTCAATCCGGTGCTGTCGATCGGCCGGCAGCTCACCGAGTCGATCGAGGCGCATACCGGTGTATCCCACACGGAGGCCAAGCTGCGCGCGGTCGCGGCGCTGAAGGCGGTGCGCATCTCCGAGGCCGAAAGCCGGCTGAAACAATTTCCGCACGAGCTGTCCGGCGGCATGCGCCAGCGGGTGATGATCGCGATGGCGCTGGCGCTCGAACCCGCCGTGCTGATCGCCGACGAGCCGACGACGGCGCTCGACGTGACCGTGCAGGGCGAGGTGCTGGAACTGCTGCGCGACCTGCAGCGCCAGCACGGCACCAGTGTGATCCTGATCACCCACGACATGGGCGTCGTCGCCGAAATGGCCGATCGGGTGATCGTCATGCGCAACGGCCGCATGGTCGAAGAGGGGACGACATCGGCTATTTTTGCCAGGCCGCAAGCCGCATATACGCGCGAGCTCCTTGCCGCCGTTCCGCGCATCGGCTCCGGCGCGCGCCGCCGGGCTTCCGGCGAGTCCGACGTGGCGGCAATGCAAGACAAGGTGGCGGTCGTGAAAGACCTGCATGTCCGCTTCGACCTGCGTGGCGGCTTCTTCGGCCGCGTCAACCGAAGGGTGCATGCCGTCGAAGGCATCAGCTTCTCGATCGCGCCGAACGAGACGCTGGCGCTGGTCGGCGAGTCCGGCTGCGGCAAGTCGACCACCGCCAAGGCGCTGGCCGGCCTCGTTCCTTATAGCGGCGGCGTGACGATCGGCGGACGCGAATTGTCCCGCCTCGGGCGCGACGAGCGCAAGGCGGTGCGACGAGACGTGCAGATGGTCTTCCAGGACCCTTATGCCTCGCTCGACCCGCGCATGCGCGTCGGCGAGCTGGTGGCGGAGCCGCTGCTGATCCATGGCATCGGCTCGAAGGAAGAACGGCGGGAGCGCGTGGCAGCGCTGTTCGAGCGGGTCGGTCTCTCGTCTGAGCAGATGGAGCTTTATCCGCATGAATTCTCGGGCGGCCAACGCCAACGCATCTGCATCGCGCGGGCGCTGGCGCTGAGGCCGAAGCTGATCATCGCCGACGAGAGCGTTTCGGCGCTCGACGTTTCGGTGCAAGCGCGCGTGCTCGATCTCTTGAAGGAGCTGCAGCGCGAATTCGGCGTCGCCTATCTGTTCATCTCGCACGACATGGCGGTGGTCGAAAACGTCTCGGATCGTGTCGCCGTCATGTATCTCGGCCAGATCGTCGAGATCGGCAGTCGCGACCAGGTGTTCTCCAATCCGCGCCATCCCTATACGCGGCGGCTGATCGAGGCCGTGCCTGTTCCCGATCCGTCATTGCGCCGGACACGCTTTGCCCGTCTCGAGCGCGAAATTCCAAGCGCGACGCGGCGGATCGGCGAGCGCGTGCCGAAACTGGTGCTCAAGGATTTCGGCGGCGGACATTTCGCCGCCGTCGGAGATTGATCAGGATCACTGCCTGCCGCATTCAGCCTGGGATTCGATTTGGCTTTCGGGAGCGGCGATCTGTCCGTTTCGGGATGTTCGCGAATGGTGGTAGAGCCTGAAGCTGCCACTCACCCATTCCGGATTCTCAATGTCGGTCTTCACACGCCGCAGACTCCTGCAGGGCGCCGCGGCGGCCGGCGCGGCCGGCATCGGCCTCTCGACCGCCGGCAAGTTCGCCGGCTGGGCGGCGGCGAAACCCGAACCGCTGATCTTGAAGACGGCAGGCATAGCAGCGCAGTTGATGGCCGGCGCGCCAACGAAGAATGTCCTGACCTATGGCGAGGCCGGCCCGCCGCCGGTCATCAGGATGAAGAAAGGCAAGCCATTCGCTGCGCGGCTCGTCAACGGCATCGACGACCCGACGACCATCCATTGGCATGGCATCCGCGTTCCCAACAAGATGGACGGCGTGCCGTTCATGATCCAGCCCTATGTGTATCAGGGCGATCATTTCGACTACGCCTTCGCGCCGCCAGACGCCGGCACCTTCTGGTATCACCCGCATTGCAACACGCTGGAACAGATGGGCCATGGGCTGACCGGCGTCATCGTGGTGGAAAACCCGAACGATCCTGCCTTCGATGCCGAAGTGGCGCTCAATCTGCGCGACTGGCGCCTCGGCGATGACGGCCAGTTCATCGCGCAGTTCCGGCCGCGCGATGCGGCGCGCAGCGGCACCTATGGCACGGTGCGCACGGCCAACTGGCTCGACCAGCCGCAATATGACGCGCCGGCTGGCGGGCTGGTGCGGCTGCGGGCCGCCATCACCGATGTCACGCGCATCTATGGCTTCCGCGTCGACGGCGCCGAGGCCGCCGTCATCGCGCTCGACGGCAATCCGGTGCCGCAGCGCTTTGCGCCCGACGCCCTGCAGCTCGGGCCCGGACAGCGGCTGGAGCTTGCCATCCGCATGCCCGACGACGAAGGCGCGATCGTCAGCCTGCGGGATGTCAGGGGCACGAAGCCAAAGGTTCTGGCGACGCTGCGTGCGGTCGGCCAATCGCTCAAGCGCGATCTTCGCGATCTCGGCCCGCTCGAGTCCAATCCGGTGGCGGAGGTGGACGTCGCCGCCGCGAGGCGCATTCCTCTGGCGCTGAGCGCCACGGCCGAAAATGTCGCGGCCGACAGCATCTGTGGGTCGCTCGGCTATAGTTTCTGGGCGATCAACAAAGTGCCGTGGCCGGGCGACACGCCGGACCCGACCGCGCCGCTGGCCGAGCTGAAACTCGGCCAAAGCTACATCATCGACATGGAAAACCTGACGCCGCACGCGCACCCGATCCACCTGCACGGCATGAGCTTCAAGGTGCTGTCGTCCTCGACGCGCGCGGTCCAGCCGCTTATCTCCGACACCTATCTGATCCAGCCCGACGAGAAGGTGCAACTGGGCTTTGTCGCCGACAACCCCGGCGACTGGCTGCTCCACTGCCACATCATCGAGCACCAGAAGACGGGCATGACGAGCTATTTGCGCGTGGCGTGAGCGCATGGAGCGGTAGGCGCCCTCGCCTTTGACGGGAATTCGCGGACCTCGACGGGTTGACGCCCTTCCCCGCTTGCCTAGGTAGGCAAGAGGCGCTGGGGCGGCACGCAACTCCGACCGACGGCATGACATCTTTGCGCATTCGAAAACTTGCCCTTGTTGCGGCAGGCATCTCCATCCTGTCGTCCTGCGTCATCCCCGACGATACGTCGCGGGTCGCGAAAGAGGATCCCACCACGGCCGCCGCCCGCCGGGAAATGGTCGGCCTCAGCGAGGCCGATGTTCGCATGTGCGCCGGCTTTCCGACCGCGACCGCCGATGTGGGGCCTTCCGGCCAGATCTGGACCTATCAGCGCAGCGTGCAGCGCGGCAATCTCAACATCGCGGTGCCGACCATGGCCCTGGGCGCTATCCCCGCGGTTGGAGGGTCCGTCAACGTCGCGCCCGGCGGCTATTGCAACACGCAGATCCGCATGCTCGGCGGCCGTGTCGCGGAAGTGACCTATGCCGGCGACAACAATTTGCCCAACAGCATCGATGCGCTCTGCGTCAGCACGGTGGACGCCTGCGTGGCCTATGCGCGACAGCGCAATCGCAAAGCGACGGCGGTCTCCAGGTGATCGGGCAATACCGGCCACGCGGAGCGTTCAGTTCGCACTTGTCCTGGAAGTGCCTTAGCGTCCGCCGGGATGAATGGCGCCGGGCTCTTTTTCGGAGGCGCCGGGTGAGGCTTGCCGGCCCGTGTTTGTGCGGGTTTTGGGCGGCGAGGCGTCCATCAGGTTCCTGACCTTAGCGTTGTTGTGCGCATGGATGATGGCACGGCCGAGATGGAGCAGGATTCCCACCACTGACATTGATACTTCCTCCGTTGGGATGGCGGATACGTCGGCGGCGGGACGCCCAACCCAATGCGCCCCGTCTGTTTCGTGGGAATGACGCGGAAGATGGCTTCTCGTTGCCAATTCGTGACCTGGAAACAGAGCCGCCGGCGTGCAGGACGCAGGATGCTAGTGGAAACATGATCTGACGCTCATATGTGCGGCGGGAAAGAAAAGTGATGCTGGTCGCCGCAAATCGTCCTGAATCCGAAGGTCTTTCGGCCGCCCAATTCGAGACGATGGAGAGGTCGATGAAATTGTCCGTCCTTACTCTTGCCGGCACCATGCTGGCGCTGGCGCCCGCGGTTCAGGCGGCGCCGATGATCGGTATCCCGGCTGGAGACGGCCTCGTGCAGCAGGCGCATGTGACATGCGCGTACCTGACCGAAGACGGCTATTGCGTGCGCCCGCACAAGAAGCACAAGCATTGGAAGCGCGAGCGGCACTACCGGCCGATCTATCGCACCTACGAGCCGCAGCCGTCGGACGAGTATTACTGGCGCTACGAGCGCCGGCGGCCGATTGTCCGCGTCATCCCCAGCTATCCGCGGCAGGATGAAGACAATTGGGACGATTGGGATGACTGAGCGACTGGCGGGCCCAGAGCCCGCCCCTGCTTTCGGCTGGTGGAGCTGAGGGGGATCGAACCCCTGACCTCATCATTGCGAACGATGCGCTCTCCCAGCTGAGCTACAGCCCCGTTCCAGCGGATCGGCTTGTATCGGTCGCGGCGGTTTGATGTCAAGGCGAAACGGCTGCCCTGCATCGAGCGCCGAAACGGCCGGGCCTTGCCGGTTCCGCGCGCAATGGCTACATGTCGGCGACAATTTGGAGACCGGCATGATCGCCCTTATTCAAACCATCGTCATGGCGCTTGATATCTACTGGTGGATCATCATCGCCTCGGCGATCTTTTCCTGGCTCTATGCCTTCAACGTCGTCAACTCGCGCAACCAGTTTGTCGGCACCGTCGGCAATATGCTTTACCGTCTGACCGAGCCGGCGCTGCGGCCGATCCGTCGCTACATGCCCGATCTTGGCGGCATCGACATTTCGCCGATCATTCTTCTTTTGATCATCTTCTTCATCCGCCAGTTTTTGATCACCACCGTCTTCTCCTGGGTCGCTTAAGGCCGATCCATGGACTCGCCGTTCCGTCCGCGCGACGACGGCATCGACCTTTTCGTGCGGCTGACGCCGAATGCGGCGGTGGATCGGATCGAAGGCATTGAGACGGCCGCCGACGGGCGCAGCCATCTCAAGGCGCGTGTGCGCGCGGTGCCGGAGAACGGCGCCGCCAATACGGCGCTGGAGCGGATGGTGGCGAAGGCGCTTGGCGTGCCGGGATCGGCGGTTTCGGTGGTGGCCGGAGGCACGTCCCGGCTGAAGACGCTGCGGATCTGGGGTGATGCGGCTGAGCTGGCGAAGCGCGTCGAGGCGCTTTCCGGGTAATCCAAACTTGAGAGGCGAGGCGGGCCAGCGCCCGCCTCTGTCCTGCCGGACATTCCCCCCCCGCTTGGGTTCCTACTCGGGGGAGATCGGCAGTTCAGCGCCGGCGCTTCAGTCTCCCAGCGGCAGCTTCGGATCGTCGACCTTCAGCGTGTTCACGCTCTGCTTGATGCGGCGCAGGTTCTCCAGCACCTTCGGCCCGCGCGATTCCGCCACCGTGGTGGCGATCATGTCGAGAATGGCAAGCAGCGCGTAGCGCGACGAGGTCGGCTTGTAGATATTGCCGTCCTCGAAAGACTGCAGCTGGATGACCGTGTCGGCGACCTTGGCCAAAGCCGAATCGGGCGCGGTGATGGCGACGGTGGCTGCGCCATATTGCTGCGCGACCTCGACCGCCTCGATGACCGAGCGGGCATAGCCCGAGACCGAGAAGGCGACCAGCGTCGTCTCCGGTGTCGCGACCGCCGCATACATGCGCTGTAACTGGCCGTCGACCTGGGCGAGCGCCGAGAGGCCCAGCCGGAACAGCCGATTTTGCATCTCCGTCGCCATCATCGAGGAGATGCCGCCGGAGCCGATGCACAGCACATTGCCGGAACCGGCGATGCGGGCGCCGACAGCCATCAGCGTGGTCATGTCGAGATTTTCGCTGGCGCGCTGGATGGCGGCGACCGCTGCCTCGGTAATGGCGGAAGCGATGCGCTGCTCGCGCGCGTCGCGGCTGAGCGGCTCCGGCGACAGGTACTGACCGCCGATGGCGATCGCCTGCGCCAAATAGAATTTGAAATCGCGCAGGCCCTCGCAGCCGAGATTGCGGCAGAAGCGGGTGACGGTCGGCTCGCTGACGCCGACACGCGCGGCAATCTCCGAAATCGCCGCCTTGGAGGCGAAATCGAGATCGGAAAGCACCAAGCCGGCCAGCCGGCGGTCCGATTTGGTGCCGTCCTGCGACATCAGTTGCAGGCGGGTGATGATGTCGGCCGGGGTCTTCATCCTTTCATCTCACAGCGGCAGGCCCGTCGCCTTGTCGAAGAGATGGATGTTGCGCGGGTCGACGCTCACCGGCAGCCGATCACCCGGCTTCACCTGCAGCCGGTCGCGGAACACGGCGCGCACCGTGTCGTCGCCGATCGAGCCATAGACATGGGTCTCTGAGCCGGTCGGCTCGACCACGTCGACGTCGATGGCGATGGCATCGTCACGCGCGCCGATGATGAAATGCTCGGGGCGAATGCCCGCCTCGACCGTGTCGCCGCCGGACGCTGTCTTGCCGGCAAGCGCCAGCCGGCCGCCGCCTTTGGTCTCGAACCAGGATTTGGCGTCGGCGGTCTTCAGCGCGCCGGAAACAAAACTCATCGACGGCGAGCCGATGAAGCCGGCGACGAACTTGTTGGCCGGGCGGTCGTAGAGTTCGAGCGGCTGTCCGACCTGCTGGATGCGGCCACGATCCATCACGACGATGCGGTCGGCCATGGTCATGGCCTCGATCTGGTCGTGGGTGACGTAGACGATGGTCGATTTCAGCCGCTGGTGCAGCGCCTTGATCTCGGTGCGCATCTGCACGCGCAGCTGCGCGTCGAGATTGGAGAGCGGCTCATCGAACAGAAAGACGGAGGGCTCACGCACGATGGCGCGGCCCATGGCGACGCGCTGACGCTGGCCGCCGGACAACTGCCTGGGATAGCGGTCGAGATAGGAGAAGAGGTTGAGCACGCCGGACGCCTTCTTGACCTTGTCGTCGATCGAGGCACGCGTTTCGCCGCGGATCTTCGGGCCGAAGCCGATATTGTCGGCGGCCCTCAGATGCGGGAACAGGGCATAAGACTGGAAGACCATGGCGATGTTGCGCTTCTGCGGCGGCAGGTCGTTGGCACGGGTGCCGCCGATCACGAGATCACCGGAGGAGATCGTCTCCAGCCCGGCCAGCATGCGCAGGAGCGTGGACTTGCCGCAGCCGGACGGACCGACCAGCACGACGAACTCGCCGCTTTTGATCTCGAGGTTGATGTCCTCGAGGATCTTATGCTGGCCGAAGGATTTCGACAGGTTGCGAAACTGGACATCGGTCATGGTCACGCTCCCAAAATGTCGTCGATGAAAGGCAGGTAGCCGGCTGTCAGTCCGGCGTCCACCGGCACCACGGCGCCCGTTATGCCGGATGCGCGGTCGGAGGCAAGGAAAGCCACGGCCTCGGCCACTTCCGACGCATTCACGATGCGGCCGAGCGGATAGAGCCGCTTCAGCCGGCCGAGGATCTCGGGATCCTTAGCCAGGCGATGATCCCAGGCGGCGGTGCGGATCGAGCCAGGGCAGACGACGTTGGCGCGCACGCCGCTGCGGCCAAGCTCGACGGCGATCGACTTGGCGTAAGCGTTGATGCCGGCCTTGGCGGCGGCATAGGCCGGATTGCCGAAATGCGCGATGGCGTTGACCGAGGAGATGAAGACGACGCTGCCCGAGCCGCGCGCGGCCATCGCCTTGACCAGCGGATCGGCGAAACTCATCACGCCGGCGAGGTTGAGGTCGAGCTCCTGTTCTATTCTGTCCGGCGTCAACGCTTTCAGCGTCTCGGCGCGCGTCCAGCCGGCATTGTTGACAAGGATATCCGGCACGCCGTCTTTGTCGAGCAGGCTTGAGATCGCCGCTTCGATCGAGGTGCGGTCGAGCAGGTTGAAAACGTGGCACGAGGCGATGTACGGGCTGGTCAGCGCCTCGGCCGACTGGTCGCAGCCGACGATGCGGCCGCCGCGCTCGGCCATCAGCGCCACGATCGCCGAGCCAAGACCGCCGCCGGCGCCGGTGACGACAATTGTCTTGCCCTCGAAATCGCCCTGCGACACCACGATCAGTGCTCCTCGCCTCTTCAGACAGGGAGAGAACGCTACTCAAGGAAATGTAATTAAGCAACATGATAAACTGCTTGCTTCCCCGAAAACCATCGATAATGTAGGAAAGTAACATAAATCCTGTGCCCACCGGGCCAGGCACGAATGCGCATCATGGGAGGAGATCAGATGAGCCTTGCGAAATGGACTGTCGGCCTGTTGGCCGGAATGAGCATGCTGGCGCTTGCCGCGCCGGCCGATGCGGGCGAGGTGCGCGTCACCGTCGCCGAATACAGCGCCAAGACCGGCCCCTATTTCGAAGAGGTGAAGAAGGAGTTCGAGGCGGCCAATCCCGGCATCACCATCAAATATGAAGTGGTGCCGTGGGACGTGCTCCTGCAGAAGCTGACCACCGACATCACTGCCGGCACCAATGCCGATCTGTCGATCATCGGCACGCGCTGGCTGATCGACTTCGTGCAGCAAGACGTCGCCGAGCCGCTCGACAGCTACATCAAGCCCGAGTTCAAGGACCGCTTCATAGATACCTTCCTGCAGCCCTCGATCATGAACGGCCATACCTATGGCCTGCCGATCGCCGCCTCGGCGCGTGCCATGTATTACAACAAGGAGCTGTTCGAGAAGGCCGGCATAGCCAAGCCGCCGGCAACCTGGACCGAGTTGCAGGAGGACGCGCGCAAGATCAAGGCGGTCGGCGCCTTCGGCTACGGCCTGCAAGGCAAGGAGATCGAGACGGACGTCTATTACTACTACGCGATGTGGTCATTCGGCACGGAGATCCTCAACAAGGACGGCACGTCGGGCCTGAGCACGCCGGGGGCGCTTGAGGCGGCCAAGCTTTACAAGTCGATGATCGACGAGGGCCTGACCGAGCCCGGCGTGACCTCCAACAACCGCGAGGACGTGCAGAACCTGTTCAAGCAGGGCAAGGTCGGCATGATGATCACCGCGCCATTCCTCTCCAACCAGATCAAGGAAGAGGCACCCAGCCTGAAATACGGCGTCGCCGCCATTCCGGCCGGGCCGACCGGCGCGCGCGGCACCTATGGCGTCACCGATTCCATAATCATGTTCAAGAACTCCAAGAACAAGGACGAGGCCTGGAAGCTGCTCGACTTCCTGTTCACCAAGGAGCAGCGCGCCAAGTTCACGCAAGGCGAAGGCTTCCTGCCCGTGAACAAGGAAGAGGCGAAGATGGACTATTACGTCAACAACGCCGACCTCGCCGCCTTCACCGCGCTGTTGCCCGACGCTCGCTTCGCGCCGGTCATCCCGGGCTGGGAAGAAATCGCCCAGATCACTTCCGACGCCATGCAGAAGATCTATCTCGGCAGCGCCGAGCCGGAGGCCGCCTTGAAGGAGGCGGCAGACAAGGCCAACGGCGTACTGAAGAAATAGGGCGTATCTCCCTGCGCCCGTGGCGCGCCCCACCCCGTCGGGGCGCGCCACATCTGTCCGGTGTGGCAATCCCAGGAGAACGGGCGCGGTTTAAGAACGACCGGGCAATCGGTTCAGACAAGGACAATCATCGATGTCGGCGCAAACGCCGGCGAGGAATGCAAATCCTGATGCAATTGCCCAGGAAGAACGACAGCCAAGCCGGCAGGCCAGCGAAATTCGAATGCGGGGACGTGCCTTGAGCACCAATGCCACTGCCATCTACCCGCAACGCGGTGCAAGCCAGCCGATGCAAAGCCGTATCGTGCCCTATCTGCTGACGCTTCCCAGCCTTTTGCTGGCGGCGGTGGTGATCTTCTGGCCCGTCTGGGATCTCGTGCAGATCTCGACGCATGACGTGAATCGCTTTGGCCAGCTGCGCGACTTCAGCGGCCTGGCCAATTTCCGGGCGCTTGCTGCCGATCCCGATTTTGTCGCCGCCCTGTGGCGCACCGGCCTATGGACCGTGCTGGTGGTCGGCGGGGCGCTGCTCTTGTCGATCCCGGTGGCGATCATCCTCAATACCGACTTCTACGGCCGTGGACTGGCCCGCGTCATCATCATGCTGCCCTGGGCGGTGTCGCTCACCATGACGGCGGTGGTATGGCGCTGGGCGCTCAACGGCGAAAGCGGCATGCTGAACTCGGGGCTGATGAAGCTCGGCCTGATCAGCCAGAACATCCAGTGGCTGGCGAGCGCCGAGACCGCCTTCCCGATGCAGGTGCTGATCGGCATACTGGTGACGGTGCCGTTCACCACCACGATCTTCCTCGGCGGCCTGTCGTCGATCCCCGACGATCTCTACGAAGCCGCGGCGCTGGAGGGCGCGACCGCCCTGCAGCAGTTCCGCGAGATCACCTTTCCGCTCCTAAAACCGTTCATCAACATCGCGATCGTGCTCAACACGATCTACGTCTTCAACTCCTTCCCGATCATCTGGGTGATGACTCAAGGCGGGCCGGCGAACTCCACCGACATATTGGTCACCCATCTCTACAAGCTCGCCTTCCGCATCGGCAAGCTGGGCGAGGCTTCGGCGGTGTCGCTGGTGATGTTCGTCATCCTGCTCATCTTCACCATGATCTATGTGCGGCTCGCCATGCGGGAGCAACGCGCATGAGAAACGGCAAGCTGAAACGCTCGATCATCGCCTGGCTGCTGCTTGCGCCATTGATCGTGGTGACGATCTTCCCCTTCGCGGTGATGTTCCTCACCGCGGTCAAGCCGCGGACCGAAGTGCTGACGCCAACATGGTGGCCGAGCGAATTCCGCTGGTCGAATTTCGCCGATATGTGGGTGGCGACCGGCTTCGGCCAGGCGCTTCTCAACTCGCTCTATGTCTCGGCGCTCGCCACGATCGGCGCCATCCTGATCTCGGTGCCGGCGGCCTATGCCATGTCGCGCTTCCGCTTTGCCGGTTATGGCGCGTTCCGCCAGTTCCTTTTGATCTCGCAGATGATCTCGCCGATCGTGCTGGTGCTTGGCCTGTTCAGGCTGATGGCCGCCTGGGGGCTGGTCGAGAGCACGACGGCACTCGGCTTCATCTACATGGCCTTCAACGTCGCCTTCACCGTCTGGATGCTGCAGAGCTATTTCGACACCATTCCGCGCGACCTCGAGGAGGCCGCCTGGATGGAAGGCGCCGGCCGCTGGCTGACGCTGCGAAAAGTGTTCCTGCCGCTTTGCCTGCCGGCAATCGCGGTGACGGCGATCTTCACCTTCATCAACGCCTGGAACGAGTTCGTCGTGGCGCTCACCATGCTGCGCAGCCAGGAAAGCTACACGCTGCCGATCCAGGTTTTCTCGCTGGTCGCCGGCCGCTACACGATCGAATGGCACCACGTCATGGCGGCCACGCTGCTGGCGACGCTGCCGGTGGCGACCCTCTTCGTCTGGCTGCAGCGCTACCTGGTCCGCGGGCTGGCATTAGGAGCGGTCAAATAGCAATCTCCGCAATTCCAGGAAAACCGTGCAGCGGTTTTCCGTCCGGAATTGCCAAAAACAATTAGTCCACGGAGTTTTGATGCGCATCTTCACCGCCTCCCTGGCGACGGAAACCAACACCTTCTCGCCGGTGCCGACCGACCGGGCGTCGTTCGAGATGGCCTTCTATGCCGAACCGGGAAAACATCCGGAGACGCCGACGCTGTGCTCCTCGCCGATCGTGGCGCTGCGCCGGCGCGCGGCCAGCGAAGGCCTGACCGTCATCGAAGGCACCGCCACCTGGGCGGAGCCCGGCGGCCTGGTGCAGCGGCAGACTTTTGAGGCGCTGCGCGACGAGATCCTCGACCAGCTCAATGCCGCCCTGCCGGTCGATGCGGTGATCCTCGGCCTGCACGGCGCGATGGTGGCGCAGGGTTATGACGACTGCGAGGGCGACCTGCTGGAGCGTGTGCGCGCAATCGTCGGGCCGAAGGTGGTGATCGCCTCGGAATTCGATCCGCACAGCCATCTGACGCCCAAGCGCGTCGCGGCCTCCGACATCATGGCCTATTTCCTCGAATTCCCGCACACCGATTTCTACGAGCGCGGCGAGCATGTGGTCGAGCTCGGCCTTGCCGCGGCGCGGGGCGAAATCAAGCCGGTGATCTCGACCTTCGACTGCCGCATGATCCAGGTGCTGCCGACCAGCCGCGAGCCGATGCGCTCTTTCGTCGACAAGATCAAAGCGCTGCACGGCAAGGACGGCGTGCTGTCGGTCTCGGTCATCCACGGCTTCATGGCCGCCGACGTGCCGGAGATGGGAACGCGCATCCTGGTCGTCACCGACAACGACAAGGAAAAAGGCGACCAACTCGCCGAAACGCTGGGACGCGAGCTCTATGCGCTGCGCGAAAAGACGGCGATGACGATGCTCTCCGCCTCCGCCGGCATCGAGCGGGCGCTTGCCGTGCGTGCGGCACAGAAGGACAAGCCGGTGGTGATCGCCGATATCTGGGACAATCCGGGCGGAGGCGTGCCGGGCGACGGCACCATCGTGCTTTCCGAATTGCTGGCGCGCGGGATCGACAGTGTCGGCGTCGCCACGATCTGGGATCCGATCGCGGTGACCTTCTGCCAGGCGGCCGGCGATGGCGCCGTCATCGACCTGCGCTTCGGCGGCAAGGCCGGACCGCAGGCCGGCGAGCCGATCGACGCGCGCGTCACGGTGCTCAAGGCCGTCAGCGAGGGCTGGCAAAGCTTCGGGCCGAGCCGGGTGACGCTCGGGCCGGCTGCGGTGGTTCGCATCGAGGGCACCGAGGTCGACGTCATCCTCAACACCAACCGCACGCAGACCTTCGAGCCGGACATTTTTTCCAATATCGGCGTCGATCCGATGTCGAAGGACATCCTGCTGATCAAGTCGACCAACCATTTCTACGCCGGCTTCGCGCCGATCGCCGCCGAGGTCATCTATGTCGCGGCGCCGAGTTCTTATCCCAGCAATCCGGCGGTGACGGATTACAGGAAGCTGAGGAGACCGATATGGCCGAGGGTGAAGGATCCGTGGCGCCGATGATCTCTCCCCGAGATGGCTAACGGCCAGAGGGGGTTGCCGCGCGTGAAGCGCCGACCTTTTGAAGGCGTCGCGGCGGTCGAGGTGACCCCCTCTGTCGCCTTCGGCGACATCTCCCCCTCAAGGGGGGAGATTTGCTGGCGCTACACCAACCCTCTTTTCACCATCATCGCCTCGGGCGAAGGCATTTTCCCACGGAAGGCCGTGTAAAGCTCTTCCGGGTCCTTGGAGCCGCCGGCGGCGTAGATGTTCTTCCTCAGCCGCTCGGCCAGTTCCGGGTTGAAGGGATCGCCTGTTTCCTCGAAGGCGGAAAAGGCGTCGGCGTCCAGCACCTCCGACCACATGTAGGAATAGTAGCCGGCTGAATAACCCTCGCCGGCGAAGATATGACCGAAATGCGGGGTGCGATGACGCATGGCGATGGTGTCGGGCATATGCAGCTTTTCCAGCGTTTCGGCCTCGAACGGAAGTGGCTCGGCCGGCGCGTTCGGCCTTGCGTGATAAGCCATGTCGATCAGCGCCGAGGCGGTGAACTCGACCGTGGCGAAGCCGGCGCCGAAGGTGCGGGCGGCGAGCATCTTGTCGAGCAGGTCCTTCGGCATCGGCTTGCCGGTCTTGACGTGCAGCGCATGCTTTTCCAGCACCGCCGGCACCGTCAGCCAATGCTCATAGAGCTGCGAGGGCAGTTCGACGAAGTCGCGGCTGACCGAGGTGCCGGAGACCGACGGCCAGGTGACGTCGGTCAGCATGCCGTGCAGCGCGTGACCGAATTCGTGAAACAGCGTCTTTGCTTCGTCGACGGAGAGAAGGGCCTGCTCGCCGGCCGGCGGCTTGGCGAAGTTCATGATGTTGTAGATGACCGGCTTCGCGCCTTTCCCAAGCTTGTAGCCGGATTTCAGCGCGCTCATCCAGGCGCCGGAGCGTTTCGAGGGTCGCGCGAAGTAATCCGCCAGAAACAGGCCGCGCTCGCTGCCGTCCGCGTTCTTGACCACGAAGACGCGCGCGTCGGGATGCCAGGCGGCAATGCCCTTCTTCTCCTCGAAGCTGATGCCGAACAGCTTGGTCGCGACGTCGAAGCAGGCGTCGATGACGCGCTCGAGCTGCAGGTAGGGCTTCAGCTCGGCCTCGTCGAAGGCGAATTTCTCGGCGCGCAGCTTCTCCTGGTAGTAGCGCCAGTCCCATGCCGCGAATTTCTCGTTGCTGCCGGCTTCGGTGGCCAGCCGCTCCAGCTCCTTCTGATCGGCGGCCGCCTTTTCCAGCGCCTTTTCCCAGACCGGATCGAGCAGGTTGTGCACCGCCTTCGGCGTCTTCGCCATCGTGTCGTCGAGCTTAAGCGCCGCGAAAGACTCATAGCCGAGCAGCCTCGCCTTCTCGGCCCGCAGCTTCAGCATGTCGCGCACCACATCGGTATTGTCGCTTGCGCCGCCATTCTGGCCGCGCATGATGAAGGCGCTGAAGGCGATCTCGCGCAGGTCGCGGCGCTCAGAAAAGGTCGAGAACGGCTCGTAGATCGAGCGCGACAGCGTCACCGCATAGCGACCCTTCTGGCCACGCATCTCGGCCGCCTCGGCCATCGAGCTCTTCAAGAAATCCGGCAGGCCGACGAGGTCAGCCTCGTCGAGGAACAGCGCCCAGTCGCGTTCGTCGGCCAGCACATTCTGGCCGAATTTGGTGCCGTGCGAGGAGAGTTCCTCGTTGATTGCCGCCAGCCGCTTCTTGCCTTCCGCATCGAGCTTCGCACCGGAGCGGACGAAGCCTTTCCAGGTCTTTTCCAGCACACGCAACGTCTCGGGATCGAGGCTCAGCCTGTCGCGGCGCTGGTAGAGGTCGTCGATGCGGGCAAACAGCTTCTCGTTCATCGAGATCGCGGAGAAGTGCCGCGACATCTTGGGCGAAATCTCGCGCTCCAGCTGCTGGATGGTGTCGTTGGTGTGGGCGCCGGCCCGACACCAGAAGATCGACGAGACATGGTCGAGCGGCTCGCCGGCGAGCTCAAGTGCAGCCAGCGTGTTTTCGATCGTTGCCGCCTCGCTCTTGCCGGCGATCGCGTCGATCTCAGCCTGGTGCGCTGCCAGCGCCGCGTCGAAGACCGGCCCGAAATCATTGTCGCCGATGCGGGTGAAATCGGGCAGGCCGAGCGGGCCTTGCCAAAGCGTCAGCGGATGGGCGGCGAGGTCGACGGTCTTTGACATGGGCAAATCCATAGGCGCTTTTGGTGGGGCTGAATGCAGGCGGGTTATCCCGATGTAGGGCGGTGCTCGGCACCGCGCAACAACAGGATCAGTAGGCGCTGCAGTCCTGCGCGACCGCCGTCTGGGTGCTGGCGGTGATGCGGCCGCCGACGACGGTGAAGGTCTCGCGCATCAGCGTGTCGTTCTCGGGGAAATCGTAGCAGGCGAGCACCGTGGTCTCGCCCTTTTCGCTCTTCTCGATGCGATGGCGGATGGCGGCGCCGGCAACCGTGCCTTGCCATTCGTCGATCGACGCGAGGAATTCCTGCTTGTCCTGGACGACGCCGACATCGTCGAGCTTCATGTGCACCTCTTCAGAAAGCAATTCAGACAGTTCGGTGCGGTCGGCGACCAGGAGTGCCGAATACCAACGATCGATGACGGCGCTGTCATCGGCGCTGGCGCTGATCGTCGCGGACAGCAGCAGCGCTGCCGCAAGGAGAAACCTACACCAGATCCGCTCCATCAGCCCTCCATCAAAGCTCCGGCCGCTCGAAATCGCCGGTCTCCTTGTTCATCACCCAGAGCTCGCCGGTCGAGATGTCGAACCAGGCGCCGTGCAGGGTAAGCTTGCCCTTGCCCTCGAGGATCGAAACGCAGGGGAATGTCCTGAGATTGGCGATCGAATAGCGGATCGAGATGCGCTCCAGCGCCGTCTGCCGCTCGGTCGCCGTCATGAAGGTGCTGGACGAGACGGTCTCGGCAGCCGGCGCGATCAGGCTCATCCATTTGCCGATGAAATCGCCAGGCGACAGCGGCGCAAAATTGGTATCGAGCGCGGCGCGGATGCCGCCGCAGCGGCCATGGCCCATCACCACGATGTTCTTCACCTTCAGGCTCTGCACGGCGAACTCGAGCGCAGCAGAGGTCGAGTGGAACTCGCCGTCCGGCTCATAGGGCGGCACGAGATTGCCGACATTGCGCAGCACGAAGAGCTCGCCCGGCCCGGCATCGAAGATCGCTTCGGGGGCCGAGCGGGAATCGCAGCAGGCGACGATCATGGTCTCGGGCGCCTGGCCCTCGCGCGCCAGCGAGCGGTAGCGGTCGCTTTCGGCGGGATAGCGGCCGCTCATGAAGTTGCGATAGCCGGTCAGCAGATGTTCGGGGAGATGGGGCATGGGCGCCTTTCCGGGTTTGGGGCGGCAGCTCGTTGCGATCGAAAAAGCCTCTAGCGGCAAAAGCCGGTCGCGGGCAATGCCGAATTGCGGATGGCGGCGTCGCAAACGCATGCCGGCCGCTCCGACCGGTCATGCCCAGATGGCGACCTGAATGCCGAAGCGGTCGGTCAGCGGCGGATCGGGCGAGGGCCGCGCCTCGCCGCTGGCGATGCGGCCGGCGATCAACATCATGGCGGCCGCGTCGAGGAAGTCGTCGCCGGCGGCACCCTTCGGCGGCGCCTGGTCGAGGAAGGTCTTGTCATAGCCTTGCCGGCAAAGCAGCGCCTTGCGCTCCTCCATGCCGGCCGGGTTGATAGCGCCCTTGATCTTCTTGGGCAGGATCATCGCGGTGCCGTCGTTTAGCCGGCAGAAGGCGACTTCCGGGTGCGATTCGAAGATGCGGCCGCGCAAATCCGGTCGCGCGATCAACAGCTGATCGATCTCGCGGATCTTCGAAAAAATGCCGAAGGCCTGGATGGAAACGCCGCGCGGCGGATTGGAAGTCGTCATCGCCGCCTCGCTTGCCCGCCGGTGCGCGGCATACCAGCCTTCGACCGTGGTGAAGTTGCCGGTATCGGCGTAGAGCGCTGCGCGCGATGGTATGGCAAAGACGCTCGACTGCCGTGCTCCGAGCAGCGGCCGCACCAGCGCCTCCGGCCCGCGACCGCCGCGGCTGGAAAAATCAGGCAGGCCGATCGGCATGTCGACGGCGATCGTGGCGTCGGGCAGGGCGTGTAGCAGAGCCTCGAAAGTCGCGAAGACCGATGCCGATGGCGGCGCGCCAGGTTCGCGATGGACGGCGATCCAGCCGGCCTTGCAGCCGTCGACGCCGGCCAGCACGCCGCCGCCTGGCGTCACGCCCGCTTGTCCCGCCCGGGGTGAAGGAGATGGCGAAGCTGCACCATGGCCATCGGATGCGACAGGCTCTGCGCGTCCGTCTCGAGCTGCAGCTCGTCGCCGCCGCGTTTCGCCGTGCGCGCCAGGATCTCGTAGACGGCGGCCGTGGTCGACTGCAGCGCCTTCGCCGCCGGCTGGCCGGAAAGGATGCGGGCGAGATAGACTGCGGCCGTCAGGTCGCCCAACCCGTTCGGCGGCTTCTCGATCAGGCGGTGCTCGGCAAGCAGCGCCTGTCGGTCGTCGAGGAGGAAGTTACCGGTGCCGCCCGCCATCATCGAGGGTGCCGAGGTGACCAGCATGGTGGAGGGACCGGCGTGCAGGGCGGCCGCCGTCACCGATTTGATGTCGGGCAGCGGCGCGCCGGCCATCCATTCGAGCTCGTAGCGGTTGGGCGTGGCGATGTCGGCTATCGGCATCAGCCTGTCGCGCAGCGCGACGGCCGTCGGCTCCGGCACATAAAGGCCACCCGAATCGCCCATCACCGGGTCGCAGACATAAAGGGCATCCGGCGTCCTCGCCTTGACGGCCGCAACCAGCGAAGCGACGGCCTCCGCCTGGCCGGCCTCACCGAGATAGCCCGAGAGCACCGCGCTTACCTCGCCCAGCCACGGCGCGCGCTCGAGGTCGGCCATCAGCGCCTTGAACTGATCGAGCGGCGGCACGATGCGGGTGGCGCGGCTGTGGCCTGGGTGCCAGGGTAGGATCACGGTCGGCACCGCCCAGACCGGAAACCCCAGCGTCTCCAGCGCGAACACCGCGGCGCGGTTGCCGACCGAGCCGCGGGCGACATGGCTGGAGATGACGATGACCGCGCGCGGCGCGTCGGTTTTTTCAGCAATCATGAAATTCGGTTCCTAGCCACCCTGCGTGGCGGCATACACCAGCCAGACCAACAGCCCAATGGCGATGATGAGGCCGAGCGTTCGGCCAATGCGGGTGCCCCAAACTTCGATCGGATCGGAGCGGTCGGCATCGGCCGCGGTCACGTGGTCGCGTGCGTCCTTCGCGGTGCGGGCGACGAAGGAAGCGCCGCCCGGCGTCGTTTCGCGCGCCACGCGCTCAAGGATGCGGCGCGATTCATTCTCGTCGTCCCGGCGCTCGGCCATGGCAAATGTCCTTTCCGGCCCGGAGCTTAGCCTGTTCGATCGCGTATTCACAGGGGGCGAGCGGCCGGACCAAGGCTGCGTCATCACCGGGTCATTTTCTTGCGCACGGATTGTGGTAATGCTTCGCATCACAACTTCTGTCGAGGGGACCAATCATGTTCGCCGAGCGCCTTCTTCTACCCTCCGCTTTCCGCAATTTGCCGGCCTTGCTGATGATGGCCTTCGTGCTGCCGCTGCTTGCCGGCTGCGGCTACAACACCATCCCGACGGCGGAGGAGAATGCCAGGGCAGCCTGGAGCGAGGTGCTCAATCAGTATCAGCGCCGCGCCGACCTGATCCCCAACCTGGTCGAGACGGTGAAGGGCTACGCCTCGCACGAGAAGGACACGCTCGACGCGGTGGTCCAGGCGCGCGCCAAGGCGACGCAGATCACGGTGACGCCGGAGACGCTGAAGGATCCGGAAGCCCTCAAAAGATTCCAGGATGCCCAGGCCGGGCTGACGGGCGCGCTGTCGCGGTTGATCGCGGTCTCGGAAAACTATCCCGACCTCAAGGCCAACCAGAATTTCCTCGCGCTGCAGGCGCAGCTCGAGGGCACCGAGAACCGCATCGCGGTGGCGCGTCGCGACTACATCCAGGCGGTCAGGGAGTACAATCTGACGCTGAGGACCTTCCCGTCGGTGCTGTGGGCGACATTCTGGTTCCGCGGCAATGAGCCGTTTGCGAACTTCACCGTCGAGGAAGACAAGATGCAGGTGCCGAAAGTGGATTTCGGCACGAGCACCAAGCAGGGCGGGTGAGCGGCGCGACTGAAATTTAATCGAGCTTGCAGGCCTTGCGTTCCTTCGCGCCCCCCTCTGTCCTGCCGGACATCTCCCCCGCAAGGGGGGAGATTGGCAGCTCGACCGCTGTATCTCCGCTTCCAACGTTGGAGAGTGGCGAGGGTGGACGCGATATCCAATCTCCCCCCAAGTGGGGGAGATGTCCGGCAGGACAGAGGGGGGCGCGAAGGAACGCTTACCTCAGCTTCCTTGGCGTTCTTTTCTGCCTCCTCTTCCCCATCGCCGCCCTTGCCGCCGACCTGCCCCCGCTCACCGGCCGTGTGGTCGACAATGCCGGCATTATCGATGCCGGCACGCGCGCGGCGCTGACGCAGAAGCTGGCCGATTTCGAGACAAAAGGCTCCGACCAGATCGTCGTCGCGACAATCTCCAGTCTCGGCGGCGAGGAGATCGAGCCCTACGCCAACCGGCTGTTCCGCTTCTGGAAGCTTGGCCAGGCCAAAGAGAACAATGGTGTTCTTCTCCTGGTTGCGCCGAACGATCGCAAGATGCGCATCGAGGTCGGCTACGGGCTGGAAGGCACGCTGACCGACCTGCACACCAAGCTGATCATCGAGAACGACATGGTGCCGGCCTTCCGCGCCGGGGACTTCTCCGGCGGCATCAGCAAGGCCGTCGACGACATCATCATGGTGCTGGAGGGCAATCCGGAGGAGCTGGAGGCGCGCGGCAAGCGCAACGAGCAGGCGCCGTTCAACTCCGACGACCTGTTCTTCGCCATCTTCATCACCATCTGGGCGCTGATCTTCTTCGGCGGCATCGCGCTGACGGTGCTGCCGCCGATCTTCGGCCAGAAGATCGGGCCCGGCCGTTACCGCTGGCTCGGCATGACCTTCGAGCCCAGCCGGCGATCCTCCGGCGGATGGTCGTCCGGTGGCGGAGGCTGGTCCTCGGGCGGTCGAGGCTGGTCCTCCGGTGGCGGCGGTGGCGGGTTTTCCGGCGGCGGCGGTTCGTCGGGCGGCGGCGGCTCCTCTGGAAGCTGGTGAGAAACCATGGCAACGCGACCGATCAGCCCCGAGGACCATGACCGCATCGCCGAGGCCATCCGTGCCGCGGAAGCAAGGACCGACGGCGAGATATACTGCGTCGTGGCGGGGTCCAGCGACGGCTATTTCTTTCCGGCCGCGTTCGCGGCGGCGCTCGCCACGATTGTCGTCAGCCTCGCAGTGGCCTACGGGCTGGAAGCCTTGTGGCTGACCATCCGTTTGCCGCATTTCGTGCTTGCTCAGCTTCTGGCGTTTGGCTGCATGCTTGCGCTCCTCTGGGCGCTGCCCGGCTTGCGAATTCACCTCGTGCCGAAACGGCTGCGCTACCAGGCGGCGCATGCCAATGCGATGAAGCAATTTCTCGCCCGCAACGTCCACCGCACCCAGGCGAGGACGGGCGTGCTGATCTTCGTCTCCATCGCCGAGCGCTATGCCGAGGTCGTTGCCGACAGCGGCATCGATGCTAAGGTCGGCCAGCATGTCTGGGATGGCGTGGTGCGGGACCTGACGCAGCACGCGGGCGACGACCGACTCCCCGACGGCTTCGCCAAGGCGATCGAATCGGTCGGCGCGGTGCTGGCCGAGCATTTCCCGGTTACCGCCGGCGACACCAATGAATTGGATGACCATCTCGTCGAGATCTGACGGAACTGGCTGAAAATCTGCTCTGCCGGGGCCGGGTGAGGGCTGGTTTTCGGCGCCTCCGATGCCGCCATGCTCGTTTGTGAGAAAGCGCGGGCGCGACAGCGCGGGACTCTTTGCAGTCGGGCCAAGCGGGTTTATGATTAACAAATCATGAACACGCTGACGATCGACATCCGGAAAGCCGACCCTCGCGATGCAACAGCTATCGCGGACGTGCACCAGGAGGCATGGCGCGGCGCCTATTCCGGCATCATCCCGCATCGCACGCTGACGGCCATGATCAATCGCCGCGGCCCCGATTGGTGGGCGAACGCAATTCGCAAGGCAGCTACCGTGCTGGTGGTCGAGATCGGGGGCACGATCGCCGGCTATGCCACGATCGGCAGGAACCGCGCCCGCGAGCTCAGGCAGCAAGGCGAGATCTACGAGCTTTACCTGCGTCCGGAATATCAGGGCATCGGCCTCGGCAGCAGGCTGTTCAAGGCGGCGCGGACGCGCCTTGCCGACCACGGCCTCAGAGGCCTGGTGGTGTGGGCGCTGGAAGACAATTACAATGCGCTGGCCTTTTATGCCGGCAATGGCGGCCGCGACGTCGCCGAAGGCGTCGAGGTCTTCGAGCAGAAGGCGCTGAAGAAGGTTGCCTTCGTCTGGGAATGATGGCCGCCACTTAAAACGCGTTTGCGGTGACGTGCTTCAAGTCTTCGTTTGATACATATCGTTCGCCCAAAACCGCTGCGCAGTCTTGGGCGACATGCATTGGGTTACAATCCATCACAAACTGTGCGCTTCCATTAGCGTCCAGTGCTATTCGCCGCATTGCACCATGAAGCGCCGCCCGCTATCGATCTCACAAATCGAGAGAGGGATTTGAGCATGCGCATCGAAGCCGTACCAACGGGGAAGAATCCGCCAGAGGACATCAACGTCATCATCGAGGTGCCGATCGGCGGCGAGCCGATCAAGTACGAGATGGACAAGGAGGCCGGCACGCTGTTCGTCGACCGCTTCCTGCACACCTCGATGCGCTATCCCGGCAATTACGGCTTCGTGCCGCACACTCTCTCCGGCGACGGCGACCCGATCGACGTGCTCGTCTGCAACACGCGCGCGCTGGTGCCGGGCTGCGTCATCAATGTGCGGCCGATCGGCGTCTTGATCATGGAAGACAATGCCGGCCAGGACGAGAAGGTGATCGCGGTTCCCTCGCCGAAGCTGACGCTGCGCTACGAGAATGTCACCGAATACACGCACCTGCCGGAAATCACCCGCCAGCAGGTGCAGCACTTCTTCGAGCACTACAAGGATCTCGAGCCCGGCAAATGGGTCAAGATCGAGGGCTGGCACGATTCCAACTATGCCAAGAAGATGATCGTCGAGGCGATCGAACGGGCGAAGGCGGTCAAGTAGGTAAGCGGCAGCCAACGCCTGGGCGATGGGGCTTGGGCGAAGCCCTCAACGTCGTCATCCCAGGGCGAAGCAGGAGCGCAGCTCCGTCGCGGAGACCCTGGGATCCATGCCGTGAGGTCGCGCGAAAGATCGTTACGGAACGGAATTACTGCACCGTGGCAACGCCTTGATGTAACGGCATGGATCCTTGGGTCTGCGCCGCGTCGCTTCGCTCCTTGCTCCGCCCAAGGATGACGAATGCGCAACCTTCGCCGTCTCGCACTCGTCGAACACCCTCTAATTTCTAGTTATCTACTCGCCCAAAGTCCGGCACGTTGCCGATCACCTCGCGCTTGTCCTTGCCGCAAGCAAAACCCTTCGCCCTTTGATCGGCGAGCTTGCGCGCCTGATCGTTGGCCTGAGGATTGCCGGTGGCGAGCACGAGGCCGATTGTGCAGCCCTCATGCTCCTCCGGCTGCGCGACCTTGGCGACGACCAGCACCTCGGTCGGCTTGTTTTCGTTTTCGGGATTGCTGATCTCGCGCCGATGAATGACGGCGAAGGGCACCGCCTTGTCGCCATTGGTTTCGATGCGCCACTCGACCTTCGGGCCAGCGGTGTTGAACCCGGAGAAACTCTCCCAGATGGCGGTCATGTCGTCGGAGGGAAAACCGTAGTAGACGGACTCGCGCGCGTCGTCATAGCCGATCAGCACCGGATAGCCGCGATAGCCCGCGCAGGCGAGGTTCGCCCAGTCGCCGTCGCCTTCTTCCGATTGCGCGTAGGTCACGCAGTCCTTCTTCCAGTCGAGGTCGGTATAGGCGCTGGAAATGTCGCCCGCATGGGCCGAGCCACCAAGGATAGCAAAGGCAGTAAGAGCAAGCCAGGCGCGCATCCGAAGACCTCCGTTTGGCGCTTCAGCGTAGCGTTAAAACGCGCGTGAGCCTAGGGAAGCTGGGTTGGCGCGAAGGGAGGCCGGTGCTGCCCCTCACCTGCCTGTCGGCATCATCTCCCCGTATAGCGATGGAGAGAGGGGCGCTCTCCTCGATGGTTTCGCCAACAGCCGGCGTTGCAGGAAAAGCGCCGAAGCAGCGGGCCATTAGTTCTTCAAGCTCGCTTCAATCAGCAGATCGGCGTTACGGGCGACCGAAGCCGCCGGTCCACCGAGGCCGAACAATTGGCCGCTGATATAGGCGCCCTCGATCAGCAGCAGCAGCCCATCGCCCAGCGTGTCGGAATCACTCGCACCCATCGCGGCCGCCATGGCGCGCAGGCGCCGGCGCAATTCCTGCTTGTTGTTCTCGCTCACCACCCGCGCGGGATGGCCGTGCTCGGGATATTCGACCGCCGCATTGGTCATGCCGCAGCCGCGATAGTCCGGCCTCTGCGTGCGTTTGCCGACGCGGGTGAGGAAAGCGATGATCTGCGCGCGCGGATTGCCAGGATGCGCGTCCACGGCCTCGTCGAACCGCTGCCAGAATTCGAGGTCGTACTTGCGCAGATAGGAGGCGGCGAGTTCGTCCTTGGACGGGAAGGTCCGGTACAGGCTGGGCTTGGTGACGCCGGCCCGCCTGACGATCTCATCGACGCCGATCGCCCGGATGCCTTCGCGATAGAACAAGTCGCGCGCCACGTCGAGGATCTTGTCGGCAGCCTTCGGCGCCGCCGTGCCGGCTCCGCTGATCGACGCTTCAATTTTATTGTCCGATGGCATTCAACAAACTCGCTTGACAATGTTACTGACCGGTACGTATGAATGGCGCCGCTCCATTGCAACGTACCGGTCAGTAACATGATAGCTCATTCCCGTCCCTTTGGCCAGCGCTACGCCTTCGTCGTCGTCGCAGTCATCTTCTTCTGCCTGCTGATCGCCGCCGGGCTTCGTTCCGCGCCGGCGGTCATGATGCTGCCGCTGGAAGAGAGCTTCGGCTGGCGGCGCGATGTCGTCTCGCTTGCCGCCGCTGTCGGCATCTTCCTCTATGGCCTCACCGGGCCGTTTGCCGCGGCGTTGATGGAGCGGATCGGGCTACGCCGCACGCTGCTTGCCGCGCTGCTGATCATGTCGGGTTCCACAGCGCTCAGCCTGCTGATGACCAAGCCGTGGCATCTGCTGATCACATGGGGGGTATTTTCGGGCATCGGCTCGGGCGCGGTCGCGACCGTGCTCGGCGCCACCATCGTCAATCGCTGGTTCAAGACCAATCGCGGCCTGGTGATGGGGCTGATGTCCGCCTCGAGCGCGACCGGCCTGCTGGTGTTCCTGCCGCTGCTCGCCTCGCTGGCTCAGTCGGGAGGTTGGAAGCCGGTCGCCGTTGCCATCGCCATTGCCACGGCGGCTCTCGTGCCGCTGGTCTTTCTGCTGGTGCCGGAGCGCCCGGCTTCCATCGGCCAGGTGCGTTATGGCGCCGATGCCGACGACGTGCCGCCGGTGTCGCCGGCCGCGCAAGGCAATTTCCTGGCGCATACGCTGAACACGTTGCGCCGTGCCGCGGGAACCAGGGTGTTCTGGTACCTGTTCGCCACATTCTTCGTCTGCGGTTTCACCACAAACGGACTCGTCGGCACGCACCTCATCGCCTTTTGCGGCGACATGGGCATCGGCGAGGTGCAGGCAGCCGGGCTGTTGTCGATGATGGGCATCTTCGACCTGATCGGCACGACGCTGTCCGGCTGGCTCACCGACCGTTTCGATCCGCGCAAGCTGCTTGGCGTCTATTATGCCGTGCGCGGCCTGTCGCTGATCTATCTGCCCTATTCCGGGTTCTCGGCCGTCAGCCTGATCATCTTCGCCGTGCTCTATGGGCTAGACTGGATCGCCACCGTGCCGCCGACGCTCAGGCTCGCCAACGAAGCTTTCGGCGACCGCAGCGGGCCGATCGTGTTCGGCTGGATCGTCGCCGGCCACCAGGTGGGCGCCGCGGCGGCGGCGGCCTTCGGCGGCACGATGCGCGAATTGCAGGGCAATTACGAGCTTGCCTTCCTGATCGCCGGCATGACCGGCATAGCCGCGGCCTGTATTTCGCTCTTGATCAACACGAGCAAGCCGGCGTTTGAGCCGGAGCCGCAGGCGGCCTAAAGCGCGACTTCCCTTCTCCCGCAAGGGGAGAAGGGAAGAGTTGTGACCTGTTATAAAAACTTCATGGTTCCGATATGCGCCTGAAACATTGAGGCCGGAGGTTGGCGGTCCCGTTCAACGCCATCCGGAGACAGCCATGAACAAGCTCTCGTTAACCCGCCGCGCTTTCGTCACCTCGGCCAGCGCCCTTGGCCTAGTCGGCGCCTCCGGTCTCGCGCTGCCTTACTATTCGCGCGCCAATCAGCGCCCGGCCTTCACCCACGGCGTCCAGTCCGGCGATGTCGACGCCACCTCCGGCATGGTCTGGACCCGCACCGACCGGCCGGCGCGCGTGATGTACGAAGTGTCGACCACCGAAAGCTTCGCCGACGCCGTCAGGCTGGCGCCGCTCGATACCTCGCCCGCCAGCGACTATACGGTGAAGCGACTGCTCACCGACCTCGCCGCCGACCAGGACATTTTCTACCGGATGACGGCCGCGGATCTTTCCGACATCAACGCCGTCTCCGAGCCGATCGTCGGCCGTTTCCGCACCGCGCCGGCGTCGAAGCGCGACGTGCGCTTCGCGTGGTCGGGCGACACCGCCGGCCAGGGCTGGGGCATCGACGAGACCGGCATGAAGACCTACTCCACCATCGCCAAACATACGCCTGACTTCTTCCTCCATTCCGGCGACACGATCTATGCCGACGGCGCCATGAAGGACGAGGTCGACCTGCCCGGCGGCGGCAAGTGGAAGAACGTCGTCATGATCGACGGCAAGCGCAAGGTTGCCGAAACGCTGGACGAGTATCGCGACCAGTGGAAGTACAACATGATGGACAAGCACGTGCTCGAGCTTAGCGCCATCTGCCCGACCTTCTACCAGTGGGACGACCACGAGGTGGTGAACAACTGGTCGGATTCGAAGGACCTGACGACCGACAACCGCTACACGGAAAAATCCATCCATGTGCTGGCGGCCCGCGCGGCGCGCGCCTTCCATGAGATGACGACCATCCGCTATGAACCTTCGGAGCCGGGACGCGTCTATCGCAAGATTGCCCACGGGCCGCTGCTCGACGTGTTCTTCCTCGACATGCGCTCCTATCGCGGCCCGAACGGCCCTGACATGGAGGACACGCTGACGCCAAAGTCGCGCATGCTCGGCGAGCAGCAGACGCAGTGGCTGAAGCGCGAACTGGCGAATTCCAAGGCGACCTGGAAGATCATCGCCGCCGACATGCCGCTCGGCCTCGTCGTCTGGAACGACGCGGCCAAAAAGGCCGGCGCCGAGGCGGTCAGCAACGGCGACAATGGCACGCCGAAGGGCCGCGAGCTCGAATTCGCCGACCTGCTGCGCTACATCAAGAACGCCGGCATCACCAACACGGTGTGGCTGACCGCCGACGTCCACTACACGGCGGCGCATTACTACAATCCGGACAAGGCGCAGTTCCAGGATTTCAACCCGTTCTGGGAATTCGTCTCCGGCCCGATCCACGCCGGCACCTTCGGTCCCAACGATCTCGACATGACCTTCGGGCCCGAGCTGAAGTTCATCAAGGCGCCGAGCGCCGAGCAGGGCCAGAACCTGCCGCCATCAGCGGGCCTGCAGTTCTTCGGCCTGGTCGACATTTCCGGCGCCACCGAGCAGCTAACGGTGCGGCTGATGGATCGCGACGACAACGATCTCTACAAGGTCACGCTCGATCCGGTGCGGTCGGCTTAGGGTCGGCGCCAGGCAACCCTCTCTGTCCTGCCGGACTGTCCGTCACGGCAGAGGAGGGTGTGCCGGAGTGCTACCTTTGTCAGATAGCCGTCGCAATCTTAATCCGGATAGCAGGTCGCGGGAATGTTCGGCCAGACGGCGGTGTCGCAGTTGGCTGCCTTCTGGCGCTGCTTGAATGCGGCGCTGACCGGGCCGGTGACGATCGGGTCGACCCCGTCCGGGGCGTCGGCAAACATCTGCTGCGCGGTTTTGGCATCAGGGGGCGAGGGGTCAGCTTCTCTCAGGGCAGCCGCCGACTGTGCGGCGCCAGCCGCAACAAGCACGCCAAGCGCTGCCCCCGCGAAAACCGGACGCAATCTGGACATCTGATCGGTCATGAACATGAAATTGCCCGGCCCCTCAAAGGTTCCGCCTTGGTTAACAGAATCATTTCACACCAAGACGTTTAAGAATCAGTGACCATTTATTTGGGGCGGGGCCTCCCCTTTCGCAATTGCGAAAAACCTTGTATGAGCCGCCCAACCGAAAAAGGCGGCGCTTTCGGGCCTGCTGCCTGCAACGCTCCCGAGACCAGACAATGAACCTCCGCAATATCGCGATCATCGCGCATGTCGACCATGGAAAAACCACGCTCGTCGACCAACTCCTGAAACAGTCCGGCGCCTTCCGCGAAAACCAGCGCGTCGCCGAGCGCGCCATGGACTCCAACGACCTCGAAAAAGAACGCGGCATCACCATCCTGGCCAAGGCGACCTCGGTCGATTGGAAGGGCACCCGCATCAATATCGTCGACACGCCCGGACACGCCGACTTCGGCGGCGAGGTCGAGCGCATCCTGTCGATGGTGGATTCGGCGATCGTGCTCGTCGACGCCGCCGAAGGGCCGATGCCGCAGACCAAGTTCGTCGTCGGCAAGGCGCTGAAGGTAGGTCTGCGGCCGATCGTCGTCATCAACAAGATCGACCGGCCGGACGCCCGTCACATCGAGGTGGTCAACGAGGTGTTCGACCTGTTCGCAGCGCTCGATGCGACCGACGAACAGCTCGACTTCCCGATCCTCTACGGCTCGGGCCGCGACGGCTGGGTCTCGGAAAATCCTGAAGGCCCGAAAGACCAGGGCCTTGCGCCGCTGTTCGATCTCGTCGTCAAGCATGTGCCCGCGCCGACGGTGCATCCCGGTCCGTTCCGCATGATCGGTACGATCCTCGAAGCCAATCCGTTCCTCGGCCGCATCATCACCGGCCGCATCGAGTCCGGTTCGCTGAAGCCCAACCAGGCGGTCAAGGTGCTGCACCATGACGGCACGCAGATCGAGACCGGACGAATCTCGAAAATCCTCGCCTTCCGCGGGCTCGAGCGCCAGCCGATCGAGGAAGCCCAGGCGGGCGACATCGTCGCCATCGCCGGCCTGTCGAAGGGCACCGTCGCCGACACCTTCTGCGATCCGAGCGTGAGCGAGCCGCTGCATGCGCAGCCTATCGACCCGCCGACGGTGACCATGTCCTTCCTCGTCAACGACAGTCCGCTTGCCGGCACCGAGGGCGACAAGGTGACCAGCCGCGTCATCCGCGACCGGTTGCTGCGCGAGGCCGAAGGCAATGTGGCGCTCAAGATCGAGGAATCGCCGGAGAAGGATTCCTTCTTCGTCTCCGGTCGCGGCGAGTTGCAGCTTGCCGTGCTGATCGAGACGATGCGCCGCGAAGGCTTCGAGATCGCCGTGTCCCGCCCGCGGGTCGTCATGCAGAAGGGCGATGACGGCCAGTTGCTGGAGCCGGTCGAGGAAGTCGTCATCGACGTCGACGAGGAGCACGCCGGCGTGGTCGTGCAGAAGATGTCGGAACGAAAGGCCGAGATGGTCGAGCTGCGCCCCTCCGGCGGCAACCGCCAGCGCCTTGTCTTCCACGCGCCGACCCGCGGCCTGATCGGCTACCAATCGGAACTGTTGACCGACACGCGCGGCACCGCCGTGATGAACCGGCTGTTTCATGCCTATGAGCCGTACAAGGGCGAGCTGCCCGGCCGCACCAATGGCGTGCTGATCTCCAACGAACAGGGTGAGTCGGTCGCCTATGCGATGTGGAACCTGGAGGACCGCGGCCCGATGATCATCGATCCGGGCGTCAAGGTCTACCAGGGCATGATCATCGGCATCCATTCCCGCGACAACGACCTAGAAGTGAACGTGCTGAAGGGCAAGAAGCTCACCAACATCCGCGCCGCCGGCAAGGACGAGGCGGTGAAGCTGACGCCGCCGGTCCGCATGACGCTGGAACGCGCGCTGGCCTGGATCCAGGACGACGAGCTGGTCGAGGTGACGCCGAAGACCATTCGGCTCAGGAAGCTCTATCTCGACCCGAACGAGCGCAAGCGCTTCGAGAAGTCGGCCAAGGTGATGGGCGCGGCGTAGGGTTTTAGCCCAGGCAGTTACTCAAGGGAGGAGCAGCGCTCCCTCTCTTTTCACTTCATGCACATGCGGCCGAAACGACAGCGTCACGGCCGCTCTCGCCGGAGACGTCGACGCGTACCACCATGCCGTCGCGCACCGGCCTGCGCAGGGCTTTGGCGCCGCACGGTTCGATGGCGAGCAACCGCCGCGCCTCCCAGGCCTGCAGCCTCGACCGGGAGATGCCGAGCTCGCCGGCGAGCAAGCGGTCAAGCCGCAAGGGCGTTGCGGCATCGAGCCGAAGCTCAAGCCAAAGCGCCGTCGCGCCTTCCGGCCTGCCATCCAGCGGCTCCTTTCGCACCGTGACTTCGGGAGATTCTTCGATCCGCCCGACCCAATTTCTGAGCGCCACGGCATCGAAGCCATAGTGTCGGACCAGCGTCGGATCGTTGCGCTCCAGTGCAGCCAGCAGCGCCGGTGCGATGTCGCGACGGTTGCATCGCTCAAAAATGGTGCGGTTCCAGGAATTGTCGCAGTCGGTGCAACGATAGATCAGCCAGGCATCGATGCGCTTGCCGTTGGCGTTGACGCGGAACTTTCCGCTGCATTGATAAGGTTTGACGCCGCCGCAGCGATTGCAGTTGATGAGAGGTCGAGGCGCGACCGCGGGCGCGATCACCCAGCGAATGCGCAAAGTTCGAGACATGCCGATAGGCCCTTCCCGTCGGGAAGTCCGTCAGCGCGGCAATGTCCGAGATGCCCATGCGGGCACGGTGTGGCGAAAGGCTGTATTGGTTGGAAATCAGGCGCCCGCGCAATTGCGCGACGGCGGCTCAGCAATGCCAAACCGGTCTCGAGCCGCCGCCTGAGAACACATGAAATGATGCAGGCGCCGCCAAAGCGCGCCTGCGGTGCTTTCGGGAGTAGACGAGACCGGCGGTTACTGAGGCAAAGTGAAACTCGAAATCGGGAAAGGATCGGCTCTTCTAGCCGTGCGACGGCGGGCGGGCAAGAGTATGCCGCCCGCCGTGTTTCACTCTGACGACCTTCAGGCGCTTTGGCGCTACATCATCTCGATGATCGGCGCGACCTCGACGCTGAAGGCCGGGTTCATCAGGATCGGACAATCCCTGGCCTTGGCGACGGCATCGTCGATATCCTTCGCTTCGACGATCGTGTAGCCGGCGGTTGGATTGCTGCCGCCATTGTTCTCGACCGCGCCGCCGGGCAGCACCGTTCTCGACATGCCGACAGGATTGCCGCCGTCGATCACGGCCGAACCCAGCTTGTCGTACCAGCCGGTCCACGCATCCATCGCGGCTTTGCGCTCGGCCTCCTCGGTCGGCATCTTGCCGGAGCCGTGATAGACATAGAGAAATTTCGCCATGTTCTCCTCCCTTTTCGGCAGCGTCGAGCCGGTATGCGGCAGCGCCGCCTGGCGGTATGCGGCTACGCCGCAATCCGATATGCGGCTACGCCGCAATCGTTGAAATGCGGGCTAGCCGCAATCATCGATATGCGGGCTAGCCGCAATCGTTGATCATCGACCCAAACGGCGGGGCGGGCAACGAGAAATTCGACGTTGCTAATGTGAGGCCGGTGAGCCTCACCTTGCCATGGCGTGGTATTCGGGGTTCGGTCGCATGTCGACCGCAGCGGCCACCCGGTTCGACATGTTGAAGAAGGCGGCAGTCGAGGCGATGTCCCAGATGTCGCGATCACTGAAGCCCACCTGTCGCAACGCGGCGCGGTCGCCGTCGACGATCTTGGCCGGCTCCTCCGTCAGCTTGACCGCGAATTCCAGCATCGCCGTCTCCCTTTCGGGCAAGCCGGCGGCGCGGAAATTCATCACCATCATCTCGCCAAGAGCGGGCTCACCGGAAAGCTGGCGCACCGCCGCGCCATGCGCGGTCAGGCAGTAGTAGCACTGGTTGATCGAGGAAACGGCGACCGCGATCATCTCGCGCTCCAGCTTCGACAGGCCGGACTCGCCCAGCATCAGCTCGTTGTACATGTCGGTGAAGGCGCGCAGCTTCTTCTCGTCGAAGGCGTAGGCCAGAAGCACGTTGGGCACGAGGCCGAGCTTTTCCTCGCATTTGGCGAAATAAGCCTTCGTCGCTTCGCTCAGCTCCGCCCGGGCCAGGTCGAGCGCCGTAATCCTGTCGGTCATATCCGTTCTCCTCGCAGGGTGAGCGTCGGTTCGATTTTCTTAAAGCGTCGTCAAACCTTTGTCGCCAAATAGCGCTCATCTGCTACCATAGACCCAAAAGCATGTGACGGGAGGGACTTCACATCATGGCCAGCCTGAAAACCGCAAGCCAGCCGAAAAAGACCAGCACGGCAAAAGGAGGCGCGGCAAGGGCAGGCGAAAAGCCCGGCAGGCTCGCCGACTATCTCCTCGCCCGCACGCCGGCCGAAGACATCGCCGCCTATGACGTCGCCGACCTCGAACGCGCCGCCGATCTCGCCGGCCGGGCGGTCGCCAGGCACAGAAAGGGCGATTGCATCATTGCCATAGACGTGGATTCCGGCGTGACGCGCCAGGGCCGGCCGATGACGGTCATCACCGTCGTCAACGACAACATGCCGTTCCTGTTCGATTCCATCCTCGGCGAGATCACCGAGACCGCCGGCGAGCCGCTTTTGGTCACCCATCCCGTCATCGTCGTCCGGCACGGCAAGAGCGGCATCGAGGAGATCCTCGGTGACGGCGGCTCCGTCAAGGGCGAAACCAGCCATGACCGGCTGAGCGTCGTCCACGTCCATATCGGCCGCCTTTCGGCGGATCAGGCCGAAGCCCTGGCCGGCCGCCTGAAGAAGCTGCTGGACCAGGTGCGCGCCGCCGTCGCCGATTGGAAGCCGATGCTTGCCCGGCTCGATCAGGCCATCTCGGAATTCCGCTACGCGCCGGTGCCGCTCGACAAGGCGCATGTCACCGAGGCGATCGCCTTCCTCGAATGGCTGCGAGACGACAATTTCACCTTCCTTGGCATGCGCGAGTTCAACTACACCGGCGGCGAGAAGAGCGGCATGCTGGAGCGCGCCGACAAACCCGGCCTCGGCATCCTCGCGGATCCCGACGTCCTGGTTCTCAGGCGCGGCACCGAGGCGGTGTCGACAACGCCGGAGATCCGCGCCTTCCTGCATGGGCCGGAACCGCTGATCGTCACCAAGGCCAATGCCAAGTCCCTGGTGCACCGGCGCATCTATCTCGACTATATCGGCGTCAAAACCTACACCGCCAAGGGCGTGCTTTCAGGCGAGCTGCGCATCGTCGGCCTGTTCACCTCGACCGCCTACACGCGTTCGGTGATGAAGATCCCCTATCTGCGCTCGAAGGCCGAGACGGTCATCGCCAAGTCCGGCTTCAATCCACATGACCATTCCGGCAAGGCGCTGATCAATGTGCTGGAGAGCTATCCGCGCGACGAGCTGTTTCAAGTTCCGGTGCCGATCCTCAGGAAGCACGCCGAAGCCATCCTCGGGCTGATCGAACGGCCGCGCGTCAGGGCGCTGGTGCGGGTCGACCAGTTCGACCGCTTCGTCTCGATTCTCGTCTTCGTGCCGCGCGACCGCTACGACAGCGTCGTGCGCGAGAAGATCGGCACCTACTTGAGGACAGTATTTCAGGGCCGGCTGTCGGCATATTATCCGGCCTTCCCGGAAGGCGGGCTGGCGCGCGTGCATTTCATCATCGGCCGCTCCGGCGGCAAGACGCCCAAGGTCGAGCCGACAACGATCGAGGCAGCGATCCGCGACATCGTGCGCACCTGGGACGATGCGCTGCGCGAAGCAGTGTCGGAATCCGGCGCGGATGCAACGCTCACGGCCATTGCCTCGCGCTTTTCGGAAAGCTATCGCGATTCGTTCTCGCCGGCCGTGGCGCTGGCCGACGCAGGTCGCATCGCCAGGATCGATGCGGCCAATCCGATCGCCATCGACTATTACCGCCATGCCGACCAGAAGCCGCACCAGGCGGCGCTGAAGATCTATCACCACGGCAGTCCGGTGGCGCTGTCGCGGCGCGTGCCGGTGCTGGAGAATATCGGCTTCCGCGTCATCAGCGAGCGCACCTTCGAGGTCGGCGACGAAGCCTCCGGCATGGTGTTCATCCACGACATGGAGCTGGAGAACAGCTACGGCAAGCCGATCGACCTCGGCGACGGCGCGCTGTTCGAGGATGCCTTCCTGTCGGTCTGGCGCGGCGACGTCGACAATGACGGCTATAACGGCCTTGCCCAGACCGCGGGTCTCTGGTCGGGCGAAATCACGATCCTGCGCGCCTACGGCCGCTATTTGCAGCAGGCCGGTATCCCGCAGAGCCAGGATTTCATCGCCGCCGCGCTCAACCGCTATCCGGAGATCGCGCGCGGCCTGCATCAGCTGTTCGTTGCCCGCCTTGGCCCGACGGCCGAGACCGAGGGCGTGGTCGCCGCCAAGCACCTCAAGGCCAAGATCAAGGACGCGCTGGAAGAGGTGCCCAACATCGACGACGACACCATCATCCGTCGTTACCTCAACCTGATCGAAGCCTCGCTGCGCACCAATCATTTCGTTACCGATACGAAAGACAAAGGACAGTCGCTGGCGATCAAGCTGGATTCGCAGGCGGTCGACGGACTGCCGGCGCCGCGGCCCTGGCGCGAGATCTTCGTCTACGGCTCGGAGGTCGAGGGCGTGCACCTGCGCTTCGGCCCGGTGGCGCGCGGCGGCCTGCGCTGGTCTGACCGCTCCCAGGACTACCGCACCGAGGTACTGGGTCTGGTCAAGGCGCAGCAGGTCAAGAACGCGGTCATCGTGCCGGTCGGCGCGAAGGGCGGCTTCTATCCGAAGAAACTGCCGATGAGCGCCGGCCGCGACGCCATCTTCGAGGCCGGCACTTTGGCCTACAAGAATTTCGTCTCCAGCCTGCTTTCGATCACCGACAATATCGGTGTCGACGGCATCATTCCGCCGGCCGGCGTGGTGCGGCGCGACCAGGACGATCCCTATTTCGTCGTTGCCGCCGACAAGGGCACGGCGACCTTCTCCGATACGGCCAACGCCATTTCCGAGACGCACAATTTCTGGCTGGACGACGCCTTCGCCAGCGGCGGCTCGGCCGGCTACGACCACAAGAAGATGGGCATCACCGCCAAGGGCGCCTGGGAAGCGGTGAAGCGGCATTTCCGCGAGATGAACCGCGACATCCAGACCGAGCCCTTCACGGTCGTCGGCGTCGGCGACATCTCGGGCGACGTGTTTGGCAACGGCATGCTCCTGTCACCGGCAACCAAGCTGATCGCCGCCTTCGACCACCGCGACATCTTCATCGACCCCGACCCGGACATGGCGGCCTCGCTGGCCGAGCGCCAGCGCATGTTCGGGCTGCCGCGCTCATCGTGGCAGGACTATGACAAGTCAAAGCTGTCGGAAGGCGGCGTCATCGTCTCGCGCAGCCTGAAGTCGATAACGCTGCCGCAGGCGGCGGCCGCCGCGATAGGCCTCGCCAAGTCCACGGCAACGCCGGTCGAGATCATGAACGCCATCCTCAAGGCGCCCGTCGATCTTTTGTGGTTCGGCGGCATCGGCACCTATGTCCGGGGCTCCGGCGAGACCAATGCCGATGTCGGCGACCGCGCCAACGACGCCATCCGCGTCACCGCGCTCGACGTGCGCGCCAAGGTCATCGGCGAGGGCGCCAATCTCGGCGTCACACAGCGGGCGCGAATCGAGTTCGGCATGAAGGGCGGCCGCTGCAATTCCGACGCCATTGACAATTCGGGCGGCGTCAACTGCTCGGACGTCGAGGTCAACATCAAGATCGCGCTGGCGTCGGCCATGCGCAAAGGCTCGCTGGCGCGGCCGGCGCGCAACAAGCTGCTTGCCGAGATGACCGACGAGGTGAGCACGCTGGTGCTTTCCAACAACTACCAGCAGACGCTGGCGCTGTCGCTGGCGCGCAAGCGCGGACTGGCCGACATCGCGCACCAGGCGCGCTTCATGACGGCGCTCGAAGCGCGCGGCCTGCTCGACCGCGCCGTCGAGACGCTGCCTTCGCCGGCGGCGCTTGCCGAGCGCGAGGCTCGCGGCGAGCCGTTGACCAGGGCCGAGCTCGGCGTGCTGCTTGCCTATGCCAAGATCGTGCTCTTCTCCGACATCGTCGCCAGCGACGTGCCGGACGATCCGCATTTCGACCGCGATCTGATGGGCTATTTCCCGGAGCGGATGGCGAAGAAATTCGCCGGCGAGATCCGTGCCCACCGGCTGCGGCGCGAGATCATCGCGCGCGTCGTCGCCAACGATCTCGTCAACCGCGGTGGGCCGTCCTTCGTCAACCGGCTGCAGGAAGCGACGGGCCGCACCGCGGGCGCCGTCGTGCGCACTTTCGCCCTGGTGCGCGACGGTTTCGCGCTGCCTTGGCTCTACAAGGAGATCGATGCCCTCGACAACCAGATCGACGGCCAGACGCAGCTCGATCTCTACCAGGCAGTCAGCCGGCTCATCTTCATGACCAGCGGCTGGTACCTGAAGAACGACCTCTCCTCGGCGCCGCTCGGCCAGCGCATCGCCGACTTGCAGGAAGCGCGCAAGGCTTTGGAGTCAAAGCTCATCTCGCTGCTGCCGGCCTTCTCGCGCGAGCGGATCGAGGCGCGGCGGCACGACCTGACTGAGGGCGGCGCGCCCGACAAACTTGCCGAAAAGCTGGCGCTGGCCGAGGTGAGCGACCTGATCCCGGACATCGCGCTCACCGCACGCACGGCCAATGCCGATATCGTCAGCGCCGCCAGGGCCTTCTTCGCCGTCAGCGACGCTTTTCGCATTCCACGCGTCGAGGAGGCCGCGCGCTCGATCATGCCGCCGGACTATTACGACCAGCTGGCGCTGTCGCGCGCGACCGACACGATCGGCGCCGCAAGGCGCGGCATCGCGGTGGCGGCGCTTACCGGCCACGGCAAGGCGGCGGATCCGGTGGCGGCCTGGCTGGAAGCCGGCGGCGAGCAGGTCGGGCGCATCCGCGAGCGGCTGCAGGCGCTGACCGAAGGCGGCGACATCACCGTGTCTCGGCTGTCGGTGGCGTCCGGCCTGATGAGCGACCTGACGGGCATGTAGGTTTACCCTCCCCCTTGCGGGGAGGGTCGCTGCGAAGCAGCGGGGCGGGAGGCAGCGCCGACCCCCCATGCGGACCTGAGGTGCGACTTCCCCAGAAGGAAGAGGTCGCGGCCGGCGCTCTTTTTCCCGCTGACGCGGAGTGGAAACGCGCAAGCCAATGAGCGGCGGCGCCGTGCTTGTTCATTTGCATCGCCGCCCGAAAACATGCAGACATGCGCGGGTCGCGGGCGGAGCGGACGATGCCGGAGGGGACATGGCCGAAGTAGCAGTGCAGCGGGCAACGGGGCGCGGCATTTGGGGCTGGATGTTCTTCGACTGGGCGGCGCAACCCTTCTTCACCGTCGTCACCACCTTCATCTTCGGGCCATACTTCGTCTCGCGCATGGCGAGCGACCCCACAACCGGGCAGGCGGCCTGGGGTTACGGCATCGCTGCCGCGGGTCTCGTCATCGCGGTGCTTTCGCCGGTGCTCGGCTCGATTGCCGACCAGACCGGGCCGCGCAAGCCATGGATCGCCTCCTTCGCGGCGGTCAAGATCATCAGCCTTACGCTGCTTTGGTTCGCCGCGCCCGGCTCCAGCCTGTTCCTGATCGTGCTGCTCTTCTCGCTCGCCTCTGTGGCCGCGGAATTCTCCACCGTCTTCAACGATTCCATGATGCCGCGCCTGGTACCCAAGGAGGACATCGGCAAGATCTCCAACATCGCCTGGGGACTCGGCTATCTCGGCGGCATGGTGGCCTTGATCTTCGTGGTGCTGTTCCTGGCCGGCAATCTGGAAACCGGCAAGACGATCATCGGCCTCGACCCGCTGTTCGGGCTCGATCCTAAGCTCGGCGAGGACGCGCGCTTCACCGGGCCGATGTCGGCCGGATGGTACTTCCTGTTCATCCTGCCGATGTTCATCTTCACGCCGGACGCCATCAAGGGGCTTTCAATGGGCCCGGCGGTGCGGGAGGGCCTGTCGGAATTGAAGTCCACGCTCTTCGAGGTGCGCAAGCGCGTCGGCATCTTCCGCTTCCTCGTCGCCCGCATGATCTATCAGGACGGCGTCAACGCGCTCCTGGCGCTCGGCGGCACCTTTGCCGCCGGCATGTTCAACTGGTCGATCACCGAGATCGGCATGTTCGGCATCATCCTCAACGTCGTCGCGATCTTCGGCTGCTGGATCGCCGCGCGCCTCGACACCGCGCTCGGTTCGAAGGCCGTGGTGATGTTTGCGCTGATGCTGCTTTTGCTGGCTACGATCGGCGTCGTGTCGACCGGGCCAGGCTTCACGCTGCTCGGCCTAATACAACTGCCCACCACCGATTCCGGCGGCCTCTTCGGCACCGCGGCCGAAAAGGCCTACATCCTCTACGGCCTGCTGATCGGGCTCGCCTTCGGGCCGGTGCAGGCCTCCTCGCGCTCCTACATGGCGCGCAGCGTCACGGCCGCCGAGTCCGGCCGCTATTTCGGCATCTACGCGCTGGCCGGCAGGGCAACGAGCTTCCTGGCGCCGTTCCTGGTGTCGACGATCACGCTGGCCAGCGGCTCGGCACGGCTCGGCATGGCGGTGATCGCGCTGTTCCTCGGCCTCGGCATGGCAATCCTGGTCAGGACGCCATATCCGGCGGACAAGCCGGTGGAGTGATTTACCCTCCCCCTTGTGGGGAGGGTCGATCCGCGAAGCGGAGCGGGGTGGGGTCGGCGCCATCACCCCGCCCCCGGGGGGGGGCCGGGGGGCGCCCCCCCCCCCCCCCCCCGGGGGGGGCGGCCGCCCAATCCGCCCCCCCCCCGGGGCCCCCGGCCCGGGCCGGCGCGGCGCGGGCTCCGCGG
>NZ_NSGB01000023.1:0-83287 GCF_002294785.1 Mesorhizobium sp. WSM3868
AGCTCGGGCCGGTTGAGATAGCCGCGCGCCACGCCCGCCCCGCCGATATAGAGCTCGCCCACCGCCCCGAACGGAACCGGCGTGCCATGAGCATCCAGCAGATAGACCCGCGTGTTCGCAATCGGGCGGCCGATCGGGACATTTAGGGCCTTCTCCTGCATTGGACCCACAGTATAGGTAGCCGCAAATGTCGTCGTCTCGGTCGGACCATAGCAGTGAATGAGACGTACAGGGCCTTCTTCTCTCAGCAACCTTAGGAAGGCGGAGGGGTCATTCCGCTCGCCTCCACAAAGGAGGTATTTAAGTTGTGATAACGTCGGGGCAATCGATGACGTATACTGGTTGAATAACGCTGTTGTCAGAAACAGAGATGTCACTTTCTGACGTTCGAGCGCCTTGGAAAAACTCGATGCATCTAAGACGGTGGTGGCATTCATTACAACCACGCAGCCCCCGTTAAGCAGCGGCGCCCACACTTCAAATGTGCTGGCGTCGAAGGCGGGATTGCCCGCCCAGGCTACACGGTCGCCGGCATCGATTGTCAAATATTCATTATTGATCGCGAGCCGGTTGACAGCACGGTGAGGAACAACAACTCCCTTAGGAAGGCCGGTCGAGCCGGAAGTGTACATCACGTAAGCGGCATCTTCGGGGCTCAATCTCAGCCCAGGATCGGTGCTCAGTTCTGGATCGGCCGCTAATGGCTCAATAGGCACAACAGGGATTGTCACCTCGGCGAGATCAACCCGCTTACTCTCGCTGAGAACCAGGCGTGCAGCACAATCAGCCATCAGCCATTCTTGTCGCGCGAGTGGAACAGCGCGATCGATCGGCACATAAACCGCGCCCGTTTTCAGAATGGCCAACTGCGCCACCACAAGCGTGACGGAGCGGTCCAGTAGTGTCGCAATGCGATCGGCAGGCTTCACCCCAAGCCCGATCAGATGATGCGCCAGCCGGTTGGCGCGAGCATTGAGCTCGCCATAGCTCAGCGCTTCGGCCTCATGCACCAGCGCCACCCTGTCGGGCCCCTGACGCACCTGCGCCTCGAACAGCTCGTGGATGCACTTGTGCGACGGATAGTCCGCTTCCGTCCGGTTCAGCTCCTCCAAAAGGTAAGTCCGCTCCTCGCGCGGCAGCAGCTCGATGCGGCCCACCGGCTGCGCGGCATCGGCAACCACATCAGCCAACAAGGTCTCCAAATGCCGGGTCATGCGATCGATCTGCTCCGGGGCCAATCGATTGGCATCGAAATGCCACCGAAAGCGCCTGTCGATGGCGCAAACCTCGAATGTCACCAGCTCGCCCGGCAGCGCTGCCTCGAATCTGCCGGTCGAAGCTGAGTTGGGACCGACAGAACTGTTTTGTCCCGCAATCGCCACACCAACCGGCCAGGGCCTTTGCGACCGCAGCGCCTCGATATAGCGCAATGGCGGAGACCGACCGACAAGATCGCGCGCAAAGCTGTCGTGCTTGCTGAGATCAGCGATCTCGGCCGCGACTGCCTTGCGTGTTTGCTTGAAGTCCCATGCGAGATCGAGGGTGACTTCCATTGGCACGGCGGAAGCGATAACTGCCCCCGCCGCCTTCACCCTGGCTCGCGCCGGTTTCGGCGCTGGCCTCCATCCCAGTTGAAGATCTATCTGGCCCGAAACGAGGGCCAGATAGATCAGCCATGCCGTAAGCAGGTATTCCACCCCATCGGCAGGGGGAAGCTCCGCCACGGCATTCGACACTTGCCAGGAACTCGACTGCCAGGCCGGCGGCGCATTTGCTGTGCCGGACGACAGGTAAGGCAGCTGCACAGTTTTGAACTGCTCAAGCCGTCGTCCCCAAAAAGCCTCCGAAGGCGCTATTTCTTCGTGGATGGCTGTCAGGCGTCGCGCCTGATCGTCGCTGAGGACAGGAAGGGCATCGCCTTCAGCCAGATCATTGCGGCTGGCGAGTGCTTGTGCCTCCAGCGGCTCACCGTCCAAACTGCCAAACCAGACCTCTACATCGTGCGTAGCCGTCGCCACACGCCAATGGCTCGGATGGATTTCAAGCAGGCGACCTGCCTCAAAGCCCGAGCGGCGAGGCAGCACGTCCAAGCGCCTGACGGCGACAACCTCTTCCGCTACCAGGGCCTTGCACAAACACAATGGATTGGAATGATGCGGCCCAAAATCCAAGGCCCGCGCCATCGCCGACAGATCTTGCGCGGATCGATCCCAGCGCAGAATACCCGCCGCATCTGGCCGCTGGCGCCTGGGAAAATAGCTTCTGTATTCCCGCGCCTGTGGACGGGTAGTGAGCTTGCCCCCCGCCAAGCCACCCAGCAGCTCGCGGAAGCCCTCGACGGCGGCTTCATGACATTTGAGGTTCAGGGTCAGCGCCGTTTCGCTAGGCGCAACCAGCACTTTGCGCTGAACCGCTATATCACCTGGATTAAGCCCATCATTGATGCAATGCCAGGTGATGGCATGCTCGCTCTCTTGGGCCAGCAGCGCCCAAGACGTCGCGTGAGTTCCGGCGTAGAGCGGCAAGGGACCATCATGATAGTTGAAAGCACCTTGACTGATCCGTCCCAACACATCGGCCGGCAAGATGAACGGATTGGCAACGGAAAAGAGCCACTTCACCGGCTCGGTTTTGAGGAAGCTCGACAGCTCTTCCACGCTTGACAGGCATGGGAGATTGGCGCGATCCGTCCAGTTGGCGAATGTCGCATCGGCACATAGCACCGCGCGAATATCGTGGCCCATCTCCATAGCCAGCTGCGCACAGCTGATCGCCAGCGTGCCGCCGCCGACAATAACGCTAGAACAAATTGGCCGCGTTGTAGCTTGCAGTCTACCATACCCGCTTGGCTCGCCAGCATCTGTGCGCATCGGAGGAGGTCGACGTACCATTTTCATCCCTCCGCCAATCCATCGAAGCGCATGAACTGCTTCCATCGAAGGCGCCCCGTCCGGCCTACCCCACCGGTCAGAAGCTGCTCGAAAGTTCCGTGCTGAATGCGGATTGAGTTGAGCTGGTAGCCTTGCGCGACGAACGACAGCGGCGTCTCGATGGACGCGAAGTGTTTTGGCGGAACCGCACCAAGGAGTGCAGTATCTATGGCAGTGAATGGCATAAGTTGAACAAGCTTTGTGTGTCTGTGTTGGGCGGCGCGGCCGAGGACCGCCATAGTCCTGCGGATGCTGGTGTCTCGTAGCAATCAGCGTGCCACAAACGGTGCAAAGCTTGGTTGAAAGAGCGGAAGAACGAAAGCGCTCACCCGTGTGCGGGGAGTTGTTGACGGCTTGGATAAGACCGCCGGCCGCCGATGCCCGTGATGGGAGACACGCCTAAAACGTTACTGTGGAATGGGGTTTGGTGCTTTCGGGAGGACGCCTTCGATTCGACGGAAACCGGACGTCGGTTTTTGTGGCGCACGTCTGTGGTATCGCCCGATCGGGTGGTTCGAGGCTCACAGGTGAGGCTCTTGAGAGAGCAGACTGGCCATCGAAGGGCTTCATTCCCGCAGGTCCCGCCGGGGAGACCGGTAGTCTCGCGAACTTTACACAAAATCGCTTGAACGGAGGCCACTTTCAGACGACGCACGAGCGCTCAGATAGGCCAAACCCAGGACATTCCTTGATGGAACGAGTTTAACTGAGAAGGAACAATTTGCCTTGGGAACGGCACCTGATCCGGCGCCAATGTCGATTTCAACGTCTTGAAATTCGAGTATTTCATTGTGCGTTGGGCAATACGCTTTGTAAACCGCCTCCTTAAGGACGAAAAGGTCCCGCCGCCGAAGCAGGCGCAGGCCGTACATGCTTCGCTCTTTGGGCGTTGCGATCAAATCGATCAGACCGTCCGGAAGAGGCTCATTTGGTTCAATATCGATACCGAGTGCAGCAATATGTTTCCTGTCTGCGACGGCGGCGGCGGCCACCGTGTCGTGATGGGCTAAAGATCCAATCACGCCATCTGGCCAGATCGGAACACCAAGCCGGGTCTTCAGGATGGGCTTTGGCGAAAACCCCAGTTCGCCAAGCAGCGTTCGAGCGATGATCCTGGCGGAACCACTTCGGCGACGGACCTTCGCAACAGCTCCCCCCAGGGCAGCAATTTCGGAAGGGAACAAGGCATCCTCATCGGCCGGTTGTATCCTACGAAGGCCGATGAGGATCTCCTGTTGAGCAAACGTAATGGTCTCCATTCACTTTGACTCTTTGGCTCCTTAGCTACAATCCAGTCGATTGTCTGACGGGGCAGGCGCCGGCCGCTCCGAAGGCTAGCCCCATGCATCAAATCTTATCCTCGAGCAATTCGCGCCCGGCCTGAGCAGGCTCGATTCAATGGATTGCGGCCACCTGTTGCTTGAGGGCCTGAAGCCATTCATGACGGTATTCGAGCTTGCGGAGTTCGTTTCCGCCGAACGTCAGACCGGAGTTGCAGTCCTCGCGTTTGGCATAGATCTCCACGTTACGGCCCAGATGCTTAGCCCAGCCGGTCGAGCTTCTCGATGGGTGTGGGTCCAAAGGTGAGCGGGTAACGCTCGAATTTTTCCAAACTAGCCACGCAAAACTCGTTCCATACGCTGCTTGGATTGGTGGCCGCGCTCTCCGACCACCTGATAGACGACTGGGTTCCGGGACCGCTCCCGCGATGCGTTTCTCCAGTTGGGAGCCTTGGAAAGCATTGTGGTGACATGCATTGCATTTTCATTTTGATGACAAGCTACGGCGCTTCCTGAGCGCGTAAACCGGATCATTGGGATGGGCTGTTCCGATCGGTTGCCGCAAGCCGAACCGTTCTGCTTCGGGGACCGCTGCTGGGGTCTGCTCTTCGACCCAATCGTAAACCACGGTCCGTTCGGCAATGCGCCAAACCCCTTCCCTCTTCTGAAACAGATCGCAGTAACGGCCGCAGAGCAGTACCTGGCGTACTTCTCCGTCGTTATCTGGTCCGCGTTGCAGCGCGGTGAAATAGCTTTCGACCACGGCCTCCGCCGGATCGATGAATTCGATCAATACGTTCGTGATCTGGTGGATTAAGCGCGGTCCAGTCTTGAAGACATCAACTGCAAACTCAATGAAGCCCCCGGCTGGGCCACAATAGGCGCCGTGACTGTCATGCGCATCGGGCCAATACGCACTGCGCAGCGCAGCCGCATCCGCGCGGTCCATGCCGCGGCAGTACCGATAAAGGCAGTCGCGGATCGCCTCGCGGTCGTGCAGTCGGGTGATTTTTGCCTGGTCCATCGCTCTGTCGCAAATTCTGAGATTGGGAGGGGCGTTTGTGTCTCTAGGGGCCGTGCAAGGACGATCCGATCGGCAATTGAAGAGCCAGAAAGGAGGCAACTTCATGTGTCGCGCGTGTCATGGAGGTCTGACGCCGGAGAGAATGTAGGCAGGGAAGCGGCCGGACGCCTTGCTGGAGGGTGTGAGGCCACGTCTCGTCGATTCCACCTAAGCTTCGCCAGCTTTTGGTTGAATGGTGCCCGGATCGAACCGCGCGGCGGTTGTGCGGTCGAGTTCTAGCGCACGTTCGGGGCAGGATCGCACGGCGCGTGACGCGAGCAGTTCGTCCCCTTGCGCCACATTGATATCGCCAGGCAGGACGTATCCCTCATCATCAAGCGTGAAAATGCTTGGCGCTTGCGCCGAGCATCGCGCGTGACCCTGGCATTTGGCATTGTGGACGATAATGCGCATAGCGCTGACCTCCATTGTCTTGCCATGGCTCGGGACGGCCATGGTCATGACCAGTCCAGGATCAGATTTTCGATTCCGAACACATGGCCGCCACAGGTGATGGGCGCTGTACCTTCCTTGATCCGGAAGGTCGGAAGGCGCGCCAGCCACTCCTCCAGGCCAATGACAATCTCGCGCCGGGCAAGATGTGAGCCAAGGCAACGGTGGGGACCATAGCCAAAGGCGGCGTGGCGGTTGTGCTCTCGCGCCAGATCGACCGTGTTGGGGGATTCAAATTCTTCCGGATCGCGATTTGCAATCATCGTGGCGCAGGAAGCGTAGTCCCCCTTTCGGATCGGCGCGCCTTCGAAGTCGACATCTTTCGTAGCCACGCGGATCAACTGAATGGGCGGATAGGCCCGCAGCAATTCTTCGGTTGCGAGCAGGATGCGATCTGGTTCGCTGCGCAGCAGTTCCTGATCCTTGAGGTTGCGCGCTAGATAAGCCAGGTCAAAGCCTATAGCTGCTGCCACGGTGTCAAGTCCCGCGACGAAGACAAGCACGCCGATGCCACGGATTTCCTCCTCGGTTAGCCGGCGGCCCTCGACCCGTGCGTGCACGATGAATGTCATGAGATCGTCGGCCGGATCCTTGCGGCGATTGGTTGCAAGTTCATCGATGAAGGCCACAATCTTGCGGGCAGCCACAGGTCGTTCCACTTCGTCGCCGTGGAGCAGATCTTTCGCCCAGCCGACAAATGTATCCAGTCCCTGATCCGGCAACCCCAGAAAGCGGAGGAAGATGCCGACAGTGAACGGAAAGGCAAAATCCTTCATGACGTCGCAGCTGGTGCCTGATGCGGTGATCCCGTCGATCAGGGCGCTCGCTAGCTCACGGACAGCAGGTTCCAGTGCCGTCACACGCTTGGGCGAAAGCAGCGGACTAAGTAGCGAGCGAAAGACGCCATGGGCCGGTGGATCGAGCTCAAGCGGGATCGTCGGCCAGGTTTCGCCCAGTATGGAGGAGAAGATGCTGCGATGGCTGGAGAAGGTATCAGCGTCCTGGAGCACCTTACGCTGGTCTGCGGCGCGGGTGATGACCCAGGTACCCCGGCCATCTTGCGTGTTGTAGGGGGAATAGAAGATCGGAGGCCCGTGATGTGCGCAAGCGACCGCTGCGTGTGGATCCCCGTTGGGCGTTGGTGGCATGCCTGGCGACGTGAACAGGCTGAAGTCCCTCACCATTTCGGGCGGGACATGATCTGGAACCGGGTTGATCGCCATTGGATTTCTCCTGCCGTCTAATCCCTAACTAAGGCCGCGCGGCATGGCATCTTGGCCATCCGGCTAGCTTGCAACCCTCTTGGCCAGACCGCTGCCTGCCCCGCCAAAGAGCGACGAGCAATTAGTCGGAGACGCGGCATTTTCCAGCTTCGACCGGCGAGCCGGAAATAAGCTCTTCTCCACAACGGATTCAGGCCAGTCATCTCTTCAGGATGTCCGTAGCACGGCACGCGAGAGGCGGTGCCCGTCGACATCACTTTCCTCGATTTCCACGAGCGCACGCCATGAGGGCGTGAGCAAACATGCGGGTCGAATCTCATCTCCTCTTCGATCGATGGCCGTTGGCGTTGCCAGGCGAATTGCGGGTGTCCACGCCAGTCACGCCGGTCGGGCTTTCACAGGCAGTGCCTTGGAGCCGCTCGACGCGGACCCGACATGTTGTGTTCCTTGGCTGCATTGATCGCGATGTCACCCACAACATGAACGCTACGCGGTAGCTGCCGCCGTCTCACGAGAGAGCTTCAAAAGTCGTGCCAGCGGCGCGGAAAGAGCCCTGCAGGAGATTTCTACATATCCTTCAAGGCTTGAACGAATGCGCAGCCGCAAGCTTGGCGGAGCACAGCCGTGTCGCGGACATGACAAAGCCGACAGCAAAGTCGCGGCAGATTCAAAATGCTCCGCGAGTGCACGGCGGTTTCCCGTCACCTCGGGACCGTGCCCGCATCACGCGGGCGCCGTTCAGGAAGATGCACATGGCACCTTGCCAATGGACGTGTTGGGTTTTTTGTAATCATTGTCAATTTCGAAGCTTTGTGGAGAGCGGGGCGTGTCCCATCAGGTGGTGTAGCTCGGCGGTTATGAAGCCGCACTCGACGCATCCGTTCGAGCGTCTCAACGGCGAGATCAAGCGGCGCACCGAGGTCGTCGGAATCTTCCCAAATGACGATGCGATCAGCGCGCCTCGTCGGCGCAATCCTGCTCGAACAGAACGATGAATGGGCAGTGCAGCGGGCCAGATATATGACCCTGGAAACGATCAGCCAGATGAGCGATGATCCCCTGATCAGCCTGCCAGCCGTGGCGCGCTGACCAGCCCGGCCCTTGCCGGGAGAGCACGGCGACCAATGCCGCCAGCCACACCACCCGCGGGACACGATCGGAGAGCGTCGACAGGGCGAAACGCGTAAGCCCCGTCAGCCGTCTCAAACCTGAGAACGAAGGCCACAGGGACCCTCGTCGGGTTAACCCCGATCGACTCCTGTGATCAGCCCCAGATTTCTCCGGTTCTAATTTGAGCCACCTGTTCTCCGCGCCGAGGCCCCCCTGTCCGACTTCCGACATTTTTGTCCAGCTACGGACAAAAAAGGTTTGAGGCTTGAGCGTATAAAGGGGCTGCGCTCTAGCCAGAGCTCACGATCAGGTGATCGTGGGGGCATTCGGTCCTGGCGAAGGTACGGTCCTGGCCGCTCAAGGCAAAGAGTGTCGCTGCAAAAACCAGTGTGACCCCGGCCTTAAAATCGAATGGCATGGCGCTTGCGTCTTACTCGGCAGAACCCATCACAAGGTGGCCAGGAGTAAGACCATTGCTGACATCGCGACACCCCGTACAAGAGCGTAGTGAAACCGTTCTCGTTGCCGCCGCAAATAGAGACCTCGTTTTCTTCAGCCGCCCGTGCTCGCGAGCGGTTTTGCCACGGCTGATCCAAGGCCGACACTCAAACGCGCGGCGCTCGGCCGAATTGCCGGCCGAGACCGATGCAGTTTCAAGCGAAAAAGCAGCGCCTCAATTTTTACTCCAGGAGCAACATTGATGACCGTCAAAAAAAAGGTTCCTTTCGTCACCTTTCTAACGCGTGTTCGCGATGTTTCAGTCCAAGGGCCAAATCCATACCGTTGGGAAGAAAAGACATCCGACGACTACTTTGTCGGCAAGCGCGTCATACTGTTCTCGCTGCCAGGCGCCTTCACCCCGACCTGCTCGACCTACCAGCTGCCCAACTTCGAAGAGCTCTATGACGAATTTGAGAAGCTGGGAATTGAAGCGATCTACTGCGTCTCCGTCAACGATGCCTTCGTCATGAATGCGTGGGGGAAGGCCTTGGGGCTGCAGAAGGTCGAGCTCCTTCCGGACGGCTCAGGCGAGTTCACGCGCAAGATGGGCATGCTGGTCGCCAAGGATAATCTCGGCTTCGGTATGCGCTCCTGGCGCTACGCCGCTCTGATCAACAATGGCTTGGTGGAGCGGTGGTTCGAGGAGGAAGGTTTTTCTGACAACTGCGAGACCGACCCCTATTGCGTCTCCTCCCCCCAGAACATTCTTGAAACGCTGAAAGCCGCCAAAGCCGAGACGGCTGCATGACCTACGTCTCGAAAATCCCATTGCACAAGGCCAAGGGTCGCTCGGTAGGAGTTTCACGCTAACCATGCAGTCCTCAGCAAGCCTGCTTCAGCGTCAGAAGCAATCGTTGGTTTTGACGCCGCAAATGATGGAGTCCATTCGCCTGTTGCAACTGGCGCATCCCGAACTGCATCAGTTCGTCGATCAGGAAATCGAGAAGAACCCCTTTCTGGAACGGGCATCAGACCAGGCGCCGAAGGACATTCCTTCGATTTCGGCCGGAACCCCGCACATCGGGCCAACGATGGGCGGAGTATCGGATCGGGCCTCGCAGTGGAAATCAATCCGCGGCAAAAACAATGTCGCACCCGGGGGAAACAATGCTCTCGAAAACTACTGCGCCTCCACCGAAACACTGCACGACCATGTCGCTCGTCAGATCGCTCTCAGCGCATTTGCGCCGCTGGAGCGGCGAATAGCTGGCGAGCTTGCCGGTCATCTGGAAGACACCGGATACATTCAGGTGAACCTTTCGGAACTGGCCAGCAGCCTGAATGTCCGGGAGGCTGACGTGGAACGGGTTCTCGGAACTTTGCAGCAGTTCGATCCACCGGGGATTTTTGCGCGAACTCTCAGCGAATGCCTTGAGATACAATTGCGGCAGCTAGACAGGTTCGACCCGGCGATGGCAGCGCTGGTCGCCAATCTTGAAGCGCTAGCGCGACGCGATTTTCAAACATTGAAGCGCCACTGTGGTGTTGATGAAGACGACCTTCTCGACATGTTGCACGAAATCCGCGCGCTCGATCCCAAGCCTGGAAACCGATTCCAATCCGGGGGGCCTGAATCGATCATAGCAGACGTCTTGGTCCTGCCCTCGCCCGGAGGTGGGTGGCAAATCGAACTCAATCCAGACACGCTGCCCAGGCTGCTGATGAACCAGAACTATTTTGCCGAAGTCTCCCGCCTTAGCGCCCAAAATTCCAAAGACCAGTCATTTCTCAACGAATGCCTCCAAAAAGCGAACTGGCTAATCCGCAGCCTTGATCAGCGCGCCAAGACGATCCTCAAGGTAACGGCTGAAATCATCCGCCAGCAGGACGCCTTTTTTGAACATGGGGTCGCCCACCTGCGGCCTCTCAATCTCAAGACTGTCGCGGATGCGATCAACGTGCACCAATCGACGGTAAGCCGGGTGACGTCCAACAAGTACATGCTGACCCCGCGCGGCGTGTTCGAACTGAAGTATTTTTTCACCGTCGCGATCGGCTCCTGCGAAAGCGGCGACGCGTACTCCGCCGAAGCTGTCCGCCATCAAATCAAGACGATGGTTGCCGCGGAATCGTCCGACGAAGTGCTTTCTGACGACGACATCGCCACCCGGCTCAAGGACACCGGGATCGACATTGCTCGCCGCACCGTTGCGAAATATCGTGAGGCGCTGAACATCCCATCCTCCGCGCGACGTCGCCGGGAGAAGCGCGTGCAGCTTCGATGCCAATCAAGCCCAGGCGGAGGCGGCGACGAAGGCGGCTCTTAATCCAAAGCGAACCCGTTCTTGATCCGTGCCAAGTGGCTTTCGCCTTCCTCCGGGCCAAAACAGCTTTCGAAATCGCGGCATTCCTGACAACTGGGCGCGGTGCATAGCGAAAAGCCTTCTGCCTCGCATAGCTTACGATAGAAATATTTCTTCCATTTCATATTTTCGGTGTTCCCGGCCGCCAGCGCCGGGAAATGCCTGGCGATCAAGCGGCTGAGTTCGGCCCGATTGAAAAGGCCAAGGTCCTGCCACAGATGGTCATTGCGCAAACTACGCCTGGCGATGATCTTGGCGAAGAGGGTGCTCGCCGGATCGCCCGGCCTGGCATGCCCAATGAGCAGGCCGCGCAGAAGCTCTTCCTCCACATCCGGCTCAGGATCGGCCAGCTTTTCCAGCGCCAAGGCGTTGACGGGCACAGTCGGGAAATAGCGTGTCATGACATCTCGCAGGTCGGCACGCGAAAGGCCGGTTGCTTCGGTCGCGGTCGCCTTGCCTGCCTCGACCTCCTCGAACGCGAGGTAGGCAACACAGGCAAGCGCATGCCGGTCGAACGCCGCCCCCAAGCCTGTCGGCGGCCATTGGCTGGTGCTGAAACAACCACGGTGATCGGCGACTGTGGCGCCGTTCTCCTGGTCGTGTCCCCAGCTCATGCAGCAAGCTTGTCAGCCGTAAGGTGGGTCTGGCAGTTCTTCGGGCAGACGCGGCCGCAGGCGCCGCAGCCAATGCAGCGGCCGGCTTGGTCGACAACCATGACCATGCGGTTGAGCTCGCCGTCGAAGTCGTCATCCTCGCCCGCGCAGATGCCGAGTATTTCGCCCGCGTCATCGACGCCATGAAGGTGCATGACCTCGCGCGAGCAGACCTTGAAGCAGCGGCCGCAACCGATGCAGGTCGCGCCATCGATCGCCGTCAGATAGTGCGGCGTCCAGGGAGAGCCGTCGCGGGTGACGTTCGTCATTGTGAATTCTCCAACGCCGCGAGTTGTTCCTTTGCGGCATCCAACTCGGCAAAAATCTCGAAGGCTTTCCTGGCCACCGCCTCGATCTCGGTCCAGTTGACCGCCAGGTCCTCGGCAAGGTCGTGCAAGTCCATCTTGGCGTCTCGGGCGCGCGCCTGCAGCTTGCGGAGCTTCTTCATCTCCAACTCTGACATGTTCCCTTCCTCGCAAGCCGGGTTTCTTACGCTCGCGCCATCTCGGGACGCGCTTCGATGGCCGCGACCGCATCGCCGGCGTGCCGGCCTCGGCGATTTTCCAGAACGTCTCGAGTTCGGCATAAGTTCGGTGGGTCGCAGCCGACATTCAAGATCTTGTGCCCGATGTCGACGCAGGCGGTGAACGATTGCTGGGGGGCGTCGATTTTGGCGACACCCAATTCCAGAGAACGAGTGTGCAGCGGGGACCCCGCGCGTTGCTTTCCTTCTCTCCATTGATGGCATCAACGGGAATCTAAGTGATCGCTCCTCTGCCGCCTCAGGAGTAAGTCTCGACCTCCGCGACGGGAACGCAGGGAGAAGCTCATAAAAAATTGTCTGCATTCCAGTCATCGGTTTACTCGAGAGCGCGGCAGGAGAAAGGTCGGCCCCAGGCGTGTCGTGGGATCGAAAGATCCAACGACAGTGGCGGCCGCCTTTCAAGAACGGTCCGACAGGATTGCTGGGGAGGCAAGTTGAAGTCACGCCGCCTTCAACCGCGCTGCACAGTCTCATTCCAGCCCTTTGTCTGCTCCAAGACCTGCCGCTCGAACAGGCGGCGATAGATGCCGTCGCGACGGATCAGTGCGGCATGGTCGCCCTGCTCGGTGATGCAACCACGGTCGAAGACAAGCAGCCGGTCGAGTTCGCGCACCGTGGAGAGCCGGTGCGCAATGACGAGCGTGGTGCGCCCGACCATGAGGCGCTCCATCGCGTTCTGGATCAGCACCTCCGATTCCGAGTCGAGGCTCGATGTCGCCTCGTCCAGAATCAGGATCGGGGCATCGGCGAGGAAGGCGCGCGCTATCGCCACACGCTGGCGCTCGCCGCCTGAAAGCTTCACGCCGCGTTCGCCGACCAGCGTACCGTAGCCGTTCGGCAGACGCGCGATGAAGTCATGCGCGCTGGCGAGCCGCGCCGCCTGCTCAACGTCGGACCGAGAAGCACCCGGCCGTCCATAGGCTATGTTCTCGGCCAGCGAGCGGTGGAACAGGAGAGGCTCCTGCTGCACGATCGCGATCTGCGAGCGCAGCGAGCCCTGCGTCACCCGCGAAATGTCCTGCCCATCGATCAAGATTCGTCCAGCATCTAGGTCGTAGAGCCGCTGAATGAGCTTGACGAAGGTGGTCTTGCCGGAGCCAGAGGGGCCGACCAGACCGATCCGTTCGCCGGCCTCAATCGAAATCGACAAGTCGCTGTAGAACGGTGACCAATGATTGCCGTAGTGGAAATGGACGCTCTCAAAATCGATGTGACCCTTCGTGATCCGGATCGCCTTGGCGCCCGGAACATCCGCCACGTCGGGCGGCTGGCTACAGGTTTTGACCAGTTCCTCCATCTCATTTACAGCTTGCTGGATGTTGCGCACGTGTCTGGAAACATCACGCAAGTAGCCATACAGGATGGTGAAAGACGCGAGCACAAAGGCGATGTCGCCGGGGGTAGCCTGGCCGCGCGCCCACAAAAATAAGGCATAGCCGATCAAAGCCGCTCTCATCGCAAGAAGCATGATGCCCTGGAATGCAGCACTGATCGTGCCGCGCACCCACGTCCGGCGAGTGCGGTGCCGCCACTTGGAGATGACTTTCGCGAGGCGATGATCTTCCCGCACCTCGGCGCCGAAGCCTTTGACCACCGCGTTACAGCTGATCGCGTCGGCAAGCGAGCCGCCAAGCTTCGTATCCCAATTATTGGCAAGGCTTGCCGCTGGCGCTACGTAGCCGAGCGACAGCGCAACGATCAGCGCCACATAGCCAACAGAGCCGCAGGCGACGATCAGCCCCATCATCGGCCAGTACCAGCCGAGCAGAATGCTCGAGCCTACGAGCATAATGAGCGAAGGGAACAACGCGAAAAGGATCGTGTCATTGAAGAGGCAGAGCGCCCATATGCCGCGCGTGATCTTGCGCACCGTCGAGCCGGCGAAGGTTTTCGCATGCCAATCGGCCGAAAAGCGCTGGACACGATGGAACGCGTCGCTGGCGATGTCCGACATCATCTTCAGAATGAAGTCATTGATGGCAATGAAGGCGATGTTGCGCATGACGACGGCGCCGAGTGCGAGCGCAATCAAAATCGAAAAGGCCGCAAGTGCCGCATCCCACACGATCGCGTCGGCTGCCGCTCCTTGGGCGACCGCGTCTACCAGCCGTCCGGAATAGAGCGGCGTCAGAACGTCAAGGAGCGTTGCGCCAAGCACCGCGATCATAATGATCGCGAGCCGGATCGGCTGCCTGCTGCAGTGGCGCACGGTGAAGGCGAAAACGTCGCGAAAGGCGGCGCCGCGCAGACCGATGTGAAAACGACGCCTGGCTTTGAACGAGCGCACGAGGACGCCCGGTCTCAAGAAACCTGAAATGGAAGATCTGAGTGAGGACGAAAACATCGCCCGGAACGCGGGTGGCCGATCTGGACCTGACATGTTGCTTTCTTTCCTTCGTTCCATCGACCGCGATGTCACCAGCGAGATGAATATCGGCCACGGGCACGTGGCTGCCTTACGAGGGGAGAATCGCAATGGCCGTGCCAAAGGCTCAGACAGCCCAGAAGAATTTTCTGCATATTCTTCAATGACAACGAGATTTCAGCAGGCGACGGGGGCGGACAGCGCCGCGTCGCGTGCTCGACAAACCGGCAGGATGCATCGGTCGCGCGGGGCATCCTTGGCGAACAGCCCGACAGGATTGCTCCTCACGCGAAGCGGAATTCACGCCCAATCCAACGGCGTTCACCGTCGAACAATGCCCGCCGATGTCGGACATGCGACATAGCAGTGTTGGAGCCACCTTATTGTTTCGAAATGATCTCCTTGTTTGGCACGGTCCATGCGTAGCTTTTCGAGGACGCGTCCCGGCCTGAAGGAGAAACAGTCCACGCCCAGCGGACCGAAAACGCCGTGGCCTAAAGACCGGGCCTTCCCAGGCCGGTGCAGGGCTGGCGCACTAAGTCGAGGCGAGTGGCCGCGTCGACCCCAAGAACCGCGGGCCGAATATGGCCGCGGCAACTCCTTCGGTTAGCCATCATCATGACAGTCAGGGCGTGCGCTTTGCGTAATTGCCCTCAGGAGAAGGATCACATCCATGAGGCCTGTTTATCTGGACAACAACGCAACGACACGGGTCGATCCTGAAGTCGTTCAAGCAATGCTGCCGTTTTTTACCGAGCAATTCGGCAATCCTTCGTCGAGCCACGATTTTGGTGTTTCCGCCGGGGCGGCGGTGAGAAAGGCGCGCCTGCAGGTGCAAACGCTGATCGGCGCGGAGTTCGACGACGAGATCACCTTCACCTCCGGCGGGACGGAAAGCGACAACACGGCGTTCCTTTCGGCGCTCGGGGTGATGCCTGAGCGCACTGAGATCGTGACTTCCGCAGTCGAGCATTCGGCCGTGCTGACGCTTTGTGCCCACCTTGAGAAGACGCGCGGCATCAAGGTGCATAGGATTCCGGTGGATCGTCACGGCCGGCTCGACCTCGACACCTATAAGGCCGCCCTCACCCCGCGCGTGGCGATCGTCTCGATCATGTCGGCGAACAACGAGACCGGAACGATCTTCCCGGTGGTCGAGCTTGCTGAGTTGGCCAAGGACGTCGGCGCCCTTTTCCATACCGACGCGGTGCAAGCGGTCGGCAAGCTTGCGATCGACTTGAAATCGACCGCAATCGATATGCTGTCTCTCTCCGGTCACAAATTACACGGACCGAAAGGGGTCGGGGCACTTTATGTAAAGCGCGGCGTGCGCTTCTGTCCGCTGATCAAAGGGGGACGCCAGGAGGGCAACCGCCGCGCGGGCACGCAGAATACGCCAGGCATCGTCGGCCTCGGCGTGGCAGCCGATCTTGCCTTGAAGTTCATGGACGACGCGAACACACGGGTAAAGGCATTGCGAGACCGCCTCGAGAAAGAACTTCTCCAGCACATCCCAGACGCCTTCGTGGCCGGCGATTTACGAGCGCGGTTGTCGAACACTGCAAATATCGCCTTTGGACACATCGAAGGTGAGGGCATACTGCATTTCCTCAATCGCGAGGGCATCGCCTGCTCCTCTGGCTCTGCATGCGCCTCCGGCTCGCTGGAGCCGAGCCATGTCTTGGTGGCGATGAATATCCCCGATAGCGCGGCACACGGCGCAATCCGTTTCTCCTTTTCGCGCAACAACGGCGAGGAGGATGTCGACCGGGTGCTCGAGGTCATGCCCGGGATCGTTAAGAAGCTGCGTGACCTGTCCCGGTCTTCACCAGCGACGACGCAACCCCGACCGCCGTCTCCGGCCAAGGAAAATGCAATGCGCAGCTGTTTTGCTGAAAGCCGTGCCATCGATGTCACCGACATCCTCGCCCGGCTGAAGAGCCTGTCGGCTGCGGAGGAGTTCTTCGAGGTCCTTGGCATCTCTTATGATTCGAAGGTGCTCAATGTATCGCGGCTCCATATCATGAAGCGCATGGGCCAGTACCTCGCTGAAGAGGATTTCGCCGGTCTTCCCGACGGGGTGATCGCCGCGCGGGCGCGTGCGACGTTGGAACGCGCTTATGAGGATTTCGCGACATCCTCGCCACTCACGCAACGGGTCTTCAAGGTGCTCAAAGAGCACGATCCGGACAAGCCCGCCACTCGGGACCGCGCCTTTGTACCGTTCGATGCGATCCTGAGGCGTTTCGGGACAGAATGAGCGCGACAAAGTTGCGACGCGACAATGACGAAAAGCCGACAAAACCGGTCATCACGACGGCACCTTCGGAACAAAACGACCCGATCTCAAGGAGGACAGAGCAGCGCAGAACGGTTGGCACGAATGATGCTGCTTAGGAGATGAACGCCAGGGCGGCTTGCGGACTAGAGCCGAGAGGGAAGCAATGCACATTGTAGTCTGTATCAAGCAGGTGCCGGATTCCGCGCAGATACGTGTCCACCCGGTGACGAACACGATCATGCGCCAGGGCGTGCCAACCATCATCAACCCTTACGACCTGTTCGCCCTCGAAGAGGCACTGAGATTGCGCGGCGCCCATGGCGGCGAGGTCACCGTGCTTACCATGGGTCCGCCGATGGCAGAAGATGCGCTGCGCAAGGCGCTCACCTATGGCGCTGACCGCGCGGTACTCTTGACCGACCGCTGCTTTGCCGGCTCCGACACGCTGGCGACGTCCTTTGCGCTTTCTCGGGCAATTGTGAGAATTGGCGAGACCTTCGGCGCGCCGGACATCGTCTTCGCGGGCAAGCAGACGATTGACGGCGATACCGCCCAAGTCGGGCCCGGCATCGCCAAGCGCCTCGGCCTCCTGCAGTTCACCTATGTGCCGAAGATCGCCTCTATCGATCTCGACGCGCGCGAGATCACCGTCAAGCGCCGTTCGGAAGGCGGTACGCAGACGCTGAAAAGCCGGCTGCCTTGCCTCATCACAATGCTGGAAGGCACCAACGAAATCCGCAGGGGCTCGCTCGACGACGCCATGCGCGCCGCACGCAGCCAGATCGTGAAGTGGAGCGCGGCCGAAGCTGGCATTGAGGACCTCACCAAATGCGGCCTGCGCGGCTCGCCGACGGTCGTCAAGCGCGTTTTCGCCCCTACCACGCGGGCGGAAAAGGCGACGCAGATCGACATGACCGACAAGACGCAGCATGGCGTCGCTGACGAACTGATTGCCGCAATCTTCACCCGCCAGCCAGCGCTGGAACACGAACTCGCCTTCGACGGCGGCCAGTGACGGGACGGCAAGGAGAGAGATGTTGAAGGCGAAACGCGAAGCTCCTCCGTCCGCCGGCCGTGCCGGAATCAAGAAGGAATTGCCTGAGCACTTTAGGGACTATCGGCATGTCTGGGTTTTCATCGAACTGGAACGCAGCGAGGTCCATCCCGTCTCCTTCGAACTGCTTGGCGAAGGCCGCAAGCTCGCCGACAAGCTTGGCATTCAGCTTGCGGGAATCGTGCTCGGACCGCCGGGTGAGGCCACCCAGCATGCCGTTGCCGAGGCCTTCGCTTACGGGGCCGACCTTGTCTACCTCGTCGAGGCACCGCTGCTTGCTGACTATCGCAACGAGCCTTTCACCAAGGCGATGACGGATCTGGTCAATACGCACAAACCGGAAATTCTGCTTCTCGGTGCGACCACGCTCGGCAGGGATCTCGCCGGCTCAGTAGCAACGACCTTGCTGACAGGGCTCACTGCCGACTGTACCGAACTCGATGTGGATGTCGACGGTTCGCTCGCCGCGACCCGTCCGACTTTCGGCGGTTCCTTGCTATGCACGATCTATACGCTCAACTACCGGCCGCAGATGGCCACCGTACGACCGAGGGTCATGGCCATGCCACCGCGAACGGATAAGCCGGTTGGGCGTGTCATCCGTCACAAGCTGTCGATGACCGAGGAAGAGATCATTACCAAAGTCCTTGGCTTCAAGCTCGATCGCCAATCGGCAAAGGCAAATCTCGCCTACGCTGACATCGTGGTTGCCGGAGGCCTCGGCCTCGGCTCAGCGGAGAATTTACAGCTTGTGACGAATTTAGCGCGCGCAATCGGCGCCGAATATGGCTGTTCGCGCCCGCTGGTCCAGAAGGGCTGGATGCCGGCCGATCGGCAGATTGGCCAAACGGGCAAGACCATCCGGCCAAAGCTTTACATTGCGGCCGGGATTTCGGGCGCTATCCAGCATCGGGTTGGCGTGGAGGGGGCTGATTTGATCGTAGCCATCAACACCGACCCGAACGCCCCGATCTTCGACTTTGCCCACCTCGGCATCGTCACCGATGCGATCCGTTTCCTGCCGGCATTGACGGAAGCTTTCACCCGGCGGCTGTCGCCGCACAGCCACGACAAGCTTGCGAGCTAAGGGAGACGGCCATGATCGAAGAAGAATTCGACGCCATCGTCGTCGGCGCCGGTATGTCCGGAAACGCGGCCGCCTACACTATGGCAAGACAGGGCCTGACGGTGCTGCAATTGGAGCGCGGCGAGTATCCGGGCTCCAAGAATGTCCAGGGCGCCATCATGTACGCAGACATGTTGGAGCAAATCATCCCGGATTTCCGGAATGATGCGCCTCTCGAGCGGCATCTGGTCGAGCAGCGACTTTGGGTGATGGACGACACCTCCCACACCGGGATGCAGTATCGATCGGATGATTTCAACGAGGCGAAGCCTAATCGCTACACAATCATCCGCGCCCAGTTCGACAAGTGGTTTTCGCGCAAGGTGCGCGAGGCCGGCGCGACGGTTCTGTGCGAGACGACAGTGACCGACCTAGTCCGCAATGCCAAAGGTAAGGTGATCGGCGTGCGCACCGACCGGGCTGGCGGGCCGATCTACGCGGACGTCGTCGTGCTCGCAGAAGGTGTCAACGGACTGCTCGGTACACGGGCCGGCCTGCGCAAGATGCTGAAGCCACAAAGCGTGGCGCTCGCTGTCAAGGAGATGCATTTCCTACCCGATGAGGTCATTGAGCAGCGATTCGGCCTCCAAGGGGACGAAGGCTGCGTGATCGAAGCGGCGGGCACGATCTCCCGCAGCATGGCTGGACTTGCGTTCCTCTACACCAATAAGGAGTCGATCTCTCTGGGCATCGGCTGCCTCGTCTCCGATTTCGCCAAGACAATGGAGAGCCCATACGTCCTCCTCGATGCTTTTAAAAACCATCCTTCGATCCGGCCGCTCATCGCGGGCTCTGAAGTCAAGGAGTATTCCGCGCATCTCATTCCCGAAGGTGGCTACAAGGCAATTCCGCAGCTCTTCGGCGACGGTTGGGTCGCGGTCGGCGATGCCGCCCAACTGAACAACGCTATTCACCGCGAGGGTTCGAACCTTGCCATGACTTCCGGTCGCATCGCGGGCGAAGCGATCATTGAGATCAAGGGCCGCAACCAGCCGATGATCAGGAAGAACCTGGCCCTCTACAAGACCATGCTGGACAAGTCCTTCGTAGTCAAAGACCTGCGGAAATATAAGGACATGCCGGCCCTGATACACACCAACTCCCGAAATTTCTTCATGACTTACCCGCAGTTGATGTCGCAGGCCGCGCAGAATTTCATGCGTGTCGACGGCACTCCGAAAATCGAGAAGGAAAAGGCGACCACTGCTGCCTTCATCAAGGCGCGTTCGCGCTGGGGGCTGATCAGCGATGTGGTCCGCCTGGCACTCGCATGGCGCTGAAGGAGAAACAGGATGACGATCGCTGTGACGAAGTTACGCGTCGAGGAGAAGCTTTATCAGAATCGCTATCTAGTCGATCCGGGCCGCCCGCATATCAAAGTGCAACCGCACGAGAGGCCGAGCGCGAACCTGCTGGCGCTGACATACATCTGCCCGGCCAAGTGCTATGAGGAGAACGACAAGGGCCAGGTGGAGACCACTTTCGACGGCTGCATGGAATGCGGCACGTGTCGCGTGCTTTGCGAGGCCAGCGGTGAGATCGTGTGGAATTACCCGCGCGGCGGCTTCGGCGTTCTCTTCAAGTTCGGATGACTGGCGCAAAGTGCGAGAACGAGAGGTTCGCAAATTGCGGTCAAGACCGTCAATATTGGTCGCAATTACCGACTATGTTTCTCGAACGCAAAATACAAAAAGGGCGCGGGAGGGACCACCTTAGACAACGCTTGAGGTGTTCGCATGGCTCACATGCCTCCAGATCAGGTCGGTGAAATTGGATCACGACACACTCCGCCTGAACCTGCGGTCGAAGCGGTGCGCGGCGCGGACAGCTTGCTCGGGGGAATCTACGAGATATCGAAGGTTCTGACTGCCCCGGCCCGGCTGGAGATTACGCTTACCAATGTCGCGAATGTCCTCTCCTCGTTTATGCATATTCGTCATGGTGCAATCGTCGTCCTGGGCGCTGAAGGACAGCCGCAGATTAGCGCAACCAGCGGCGGCACTGTCACTCAATCAGGCGCCGGCAGCGTCGTACCCCAGGCCGTAATAGACAAAATCGTCGCTACTGGAGTGCCGATTGTCATACAAGACACAAGCACGTCAGAGCTATTCCAGGCTGATCCTCAATCCAGCAGCGGTACGATCGCAACTGCCTTTATCGGTGTCCCGCTAAAGGCTGAGGAAAGGATCTTCGGGACACTATCGATTGACCGCGTCAAGAACGATACTACCATGTTCGGCTGCGAGGAGGACCTACGCTTCCTGGCCATGGTCGCCAATCTGGTCGCTCGGACCATCCGCCTCCATCGCACTTTGAGCACGGCTCGTCAGTCACTTATCGAAAAGCAACCGAGACCAGAGCAGTCGCTCGACGAGGACGGGACCCATCCGGCCCGGCATCGGCATGTCAAGATCGACGGAATCATCGGAGAAAGTCCCGCGCTCAAGCAAGTGCTCGAGATCGTCTCGGTCGTGGCCAGGACCAATTCCACCGTGCTTCTGCGAGGCGAAAGCGGTACCGGAAAGGAGTTCTTTGCACAGGCCATCCATAAGCTTTCGCACAGGAGGGAGAAATCCTTCGTCAAATTGAACTGCGCCGCACTGCCCGAAAGCGTTTTGGAATCGGAGCTCTTTGGCCACGAGAAGGGCGCCTTCACCGGGGCTATCCTGCAGCGCGCCGGCCGGTTCGAATTGGCTAATGGCGGAACCCTGCTGCTTGATGAAATCGGCGAGATTTCGCCTGCCTTTCAAGCCAAGCTGTTGCGCGTCTTGCAGGAAGGAGAACTGGAGCGAGTGGGTGGCACCAGGACCCTAAAGGTTGACGTGCGGCTCATATGCGCCACCAACAAGGACCTCGAGACGGCTGTCCGGAATGGAGAGTTCAGAGCCGACCTCTATTACCGCATCAACGTGGTGCCAATAGTCCTGCCTCCCCTCAGAGAACGCCCGGGCGATATTCCGCGCCTTGCGAAATCTCTCCTCGACCGATTCAACAAGGAGAACCATCGCGATCTTGCCTTCACGCCGTCGGCGCTTGACCTGATCTCGCAATGCTATTTCCCTGGCAACGTGCGTGAGTTGGAGAATTGTGTGCGACGGACGGCCACACTTGCGCGCTCAAAGACAATAAGTCCGGCGGATTTTGCCTGCCAGAACAGCCAGTGCCTTTCTTCTCTTCTGTGGAAAGGAGTCGGCGGTTCGCAAGGCGGCTATGCCGTCGACGAGTTCGCACGTGGCAATATGATGCCGGTTGGGTCACCGCTGCCTGCCATGCGAGGCGGCGCTTCCCACAATGAGGCATCGCCCGGCAAGACCTGCGACCCCAACCATCCCGCCTGCCCTGCAATGAACCCGCGTCTGACGGAACGTGACCGACTAATCGAGGCTATGGAAAAAGCCGGCTGGGTTCAGGCCAAGGCGGCTCGTTTCCTCGGTCTCACGCCGCGGCAGGTCGGCTATGCTTTGCGCAGGCATCGTATCGGCGTGAAGAAGTTCTAAACGTCATTGATGCACCACATTTGGGGGCACGGCTGCTCCCCGCAATAGGCGAAACTGAGACAAACACGGGTACGTTTCGCGACCACGTTTTGTCCGTCGTCGGGGACCTGACACAACCGTGTCGCAGCGAAACGGACACAGCGGGGCACAAAGGCGGACGTAAAGCCAACATTGACGGACAAAACCCGCTTTTGGAGTTGGCATATCTCTTGCGCTCGGACGTGCGGAGTCCACTACGCACGGAGCCCTTCAATGTCCGCACCGATGATTTCGCTGAAGGGCCTTTCCGGCACGACATCCTTCGATCAGTTGCCGGCCAGAGCGAGGTCCGCTGGCTGCGCATCTTCATCCTGCGGCTCCTCCGCAAAGCCGCACGAGATGGACACAGCTGTCTGGGAGAAGATCAAAGATCATCCCTGCTTTTCAGAGGAAGCGCACCACTATTTCGCGCGCATGCATGTGGCGGTCGCGCCGGCCTGCAATATCCAGTGCAACTACTGCAATCGCAAATATGACTGCGCCAACGAAAGCCGGCCCGGGGTCGTCTCGGAGAGGCTGACGCCCGACCAGGCGCTGCGCAAGGTGATCGAGGTCGCCAACGAAGTGCCGCAGCTTTCCGTACTTGGCATCGCCGGACCGGGCGATGCCTGTTACGACTGGAAGAAGACGAAGGCGACAATTGAACTGGTCGCCAAGGAAATCCCCGACATCAAGCTGTGCATCTCCACCAACGGCCTCGCGCTTCCAGACCACGTCGCCGAGCTTGCCGAAATGAATGTCGATCACGTGACGATCACCATCAACATGGTCGACCCGCAGATCGGTGCCAAGATCTACCCATGGATCTTTTATGATCACCGCCGTTATGCCGGCGTCGAGGCAGCCACGATCCTGCACGAACGACAGATGTCGGGGCTGGAGATGCTGACGGCGCGCGGCATCCTCACCAAGATCAATTCGGTCATGATCCCCGGCGTTAATGACGAGCACCTAATCGAGGTGAATAAATGGGTCAAGGAGCGCGGCGCATTCCTGCACAATGTCATGCCGCTGATTTCTGACCCGGTACACGGTACGCACTACGGCTTGAGCGGGCAGTGCGGCCCCACGGCAATGGAGCTGAAGACCCTTCAGGATCGTCTCGAAGGCGGCGCCAAGCTCATGCGCCACTGCCGGCAGTGCCGGGCCGATGCTGTCGGCATGCTGGGCGAGGATCGTGGCCAGGAATTCACGCTCGACCGGCTTCCCGACAAGGTCACCTACGACGCCAGCAAGCGCGAGGCCTATCGGACGGTGGTCGCGCGCGAGCGGGGCGATCGCATGGCGGCCAAGAGCGAGGCGCTCGGGATGGTCAAGACCGCGGGCTCCGGCAAGTCGCTTCTGGTCGCGGTAGCGACCAAAGGTGGCGGCCGCATCAACGAGCATTTCGGCCATGCGAAGGAATTCCAGGTTTACGAGGCCTCGCCGAAAGGGATCAGCTTCGTCGGTCATCGCAAGGTCGAGCAGTATTGCCTCGGCGGCCGGGCCGAGGACACGAGCCTCGACGGCGTCATTTCTACGCTCGAAGGCGTAGACATCGTGCTGTGCGCGAGAATTGGAAATTGCCCCGAGGATCGACTCAAGGAGGGCGGTATCCGAGCAACGGATGCTTACGGGTATGACTACATCGAGACCGCCATCGGCGCGCTTTACGCAGCCGAGTTTGGGGGTGAGCCACTGGCTGCGACGGCCTGAGCCGTCTCATTCAAACCGACCGGAGTTGAAAATGGCCTATAAGATCATCGCTTCCCAATGTACCCAGTGCGGCTCCTGCGAGTTCGAATGCCCTTCCGGCGCGATCAAGTTCAAGGGCGAGAGCTACGTGATCGATCCAAAAAAGTGCACCGAATGCGAGGGGGCCTTCGAAACGCAGCAGTGCGCCTCGGTATGTCCGGTGTCGAAGACTTGCGTCCCCGCCTGACCCTCCATTTCGGCTACCGACCGGGTCAGGCCTCCGAAGGACCATCGACCTCCTGTTGGAAAGCTGCAGCCGAGAGAAAGGAACGGCCATGAGCCTCGGACGCGAAGAGGACATCGAAATCCGTACACCCCCGCGATTCATGCCGGGTGAGCGGGTCCGCGCCACACGCCACATAAAAAATGACGGCACCTATCCTGGCAAGGAGATCGGCGAAAACCTGGTGCGCAAAGGCGACGAGGGCTATGTGCGCGACATCGGCACCTTTCTCCAGCAATTCTACATCTATGCGGTCGAATGGATCGATCGCGGCACCATCGTCGGCATGCGTGCGCGTGAACTCATGAGCCTTGAGACGGCTGGCATTTCTTGCACTGCCGAAATCGATGCTGGTTTTGACGAAGGAACGACCCGATGAGGGTAATGATCCGCAGGACCGGTGCTGGCTTGTCGGCATATATTCCCAAAAAGGATCTCGAAGAGCCGATCATCAAGGTCGACAACGAACACTTGTGGGGTGGGGCTGTGACGCTGAAGAACGGCTGGCGGTTAGTCTTGCCCGACCTTCCGCGGGATACGGCTTTGCCGATTACCGTGGAGGCAAGAAAGATTTCCGACGAGGACTGACTCCGGGTTGACACAAAGAGAGCGGCAAAGGGATACGAGCATGAACACAATGACCTCGGGCCACCTCGTGGTCGTTCGGGACAGTTTTGCCGAAAGGCAGCTTGACCTTTTGAAGAAAGCGCTCGCGGCCGACGAGGTCATCCCCTATCTCGGCCCAGGTCTGCTTGAGATCCGCTCCGCGGGGCCGCCCGTACCGCATACCCCCGAAGCCGTTGCCGCAGCGCTCAACAAGCGCACCCCAGCCCCTTCGAAGATTCGCACCAACATGTGGTCGGTAGCGCAGTATATCGAACAGCGCCGGCACCGCCGGACCCTTCAAGTTTGGATGGCCGAAATATTCGCGACCCCTGTGGTTCCGACCATCTTGCATGCCTGGCTTGCAACGCTGCCGCTCTCACTGATCGTCGACAGCTGGTACGACGGTGCTATGCGCGCGGCTCTAATACAGACCCGCCGAACGGACGTCGTCGAAATACAGGGCGTGACACGGGCGCACGAGATCGGTGACATTTGGACGAAAGCCTACGATTTGGCCGGGATATTACTCGAATCCGCACCAGCGGCGAAGACGGTTCTCTACGCCCCTCACGGCGGTGCCAGGCCGGCGGCAAACTTCCTCGTCGCAGATTCCGACTACGTTGAAGTGCTGAGCGAAATCGACATCCAAACGCCGATCCCTGACCTGGTGAAGGAACGGCGAGCCAGCCGTGGTCTATTCTTCCTCGGCTGCCGCTTCAACGATCAGATGCTGCGCACCTATGCCCGACAGATCATGAAGCGCTCCCATGGCCCACATTTTGCGGCAATCGATACAGCAACGCTGACCAGGAACGAGCGGCGCTTCCTTGCAGAAAGGGCAATCACGGTCATTGACATGCCGACGGGTCAAGCGGCGGCCCGTCTGGTCGGACTGGGCAAGACATTGCATGAAAGCAAAAGTGCAATCGCTTGATCCATTCCCAGACGGAGAACACGGCGACCAATGCCGTCAGCTACACCACCTAGGGGGACACGATCCCGCGCCTGCGAATAGCATACATCCACGTCCGCCATTACCGGACCGCCTTGGGATAAGCCCTGCCCGAGGCATGGCGGGCCCCGGTTGCGTTCGTAGCGATGGCAGGTTCCTAAGCCGCGGCTCCCGCGAGGTCGAGCAGTCTAACCGGCGGCTTGAGTCGACGGCGCTCACGCACAGCCTCCAGGTGCGGCCGGTAATGCGGCCTCCCCATTGGTTTGGGCAAGCTTCCGACTGATCCCCTGCATCGCCGGTCGCAAAGAGGTCCGGTTTGCACCGTTAGCGCAGGCCAATATTGTGGCCGCCTAGGCCGTATGCGTCCCTCTCTTCTATTTGGCCTGACTGAACAAGCTTGCACCCGTTCGGGCACGCAGTCCGACCAGGATGCGCGCATCAACATCAAGCCGCATGAACGCGGAGAAAATCCTCATACATCGCTCGCAACCCGGCACCAAGGGACGTTTTGGCTTTCCAGCCAAGGTTACGCATGCGCGTTACGTCCAGTAACTTGCGCGGAGTACCGTCTGGCTTCGTCGTGTCGAATACCAAATTGCCCTCCCAGCCGACCGCCGCCTTGACGAGTTCCGCCACTTCGCGAATCGTGACGTCCTCGCCAACGCCAACATTGATCAGGGGCGCAGTGTCAGGAGCCGTTAAGGCGTCAAAATCTGAATCTGGCAGGCCAAGGAGGAATGCTATGGCATCGCCTACATCCGACGAATACATAAACTCTCGCCGCGGGTTTCCGGATCCCCAGACCTCAACCGAGGAGTCGCCGTTCATTTTAGCTTGATGAAAACGGCGTATCAGAGCAGGCAGAACGTGGCAATTTTTGGGGTCATAATTATCGCCGGGACCATATAAGCTGGTCGGCATCAACGTGAGATAGCGCGTCTGGTACTGCCGGTTAAAAGACCAGCATGATTCGATTCCTGCGATTTTTGCCAAAGCGTAGGGACGATTCGTCGCTTCAAGCGGACCGGTTAGAAGGTATTCCTCACGTATCGGCTGCGGGCAGTCGCGTGGATAGATACACGAGGAGCCAAGGAAAATCATCCGTTCGACGCCGGAAGCGTAAGCGGCATCAAAAACACTGAGTTGAATCGCCAGGTTGTTATGAAGGAAATCGACGGGGGAGCTCGCGTTCGCCAGTATACCACCAACCTTTGCGGCGCACATAACGACGTAATCAGGCCGCCGCGACATGAAGAACCTGCGCGTCTCGCTCCGATCAAATAGATCCAATTCATCGTGAGTGCGAGTTATTATTTCATAGGATCCCAACGCCTCGAGGGCTCTCATCGTGGCGGATCCAACAAGGCCGCGATGGCCTGCTACATAAACTTTCTTCATTTTTTTATTTTCCATTGATCGCGCTCTAAGCGCTCCTTAAGAAGGCCGCCATAGCACTTGACAACAAGCCCGCATGGCGCCGCCGTTGTCAGCATAACTCTCGTGGACTGTGTGAATAATAACCTTGCTTCATCAGCACTGCGTCACGCTCTGCCATGCGCAAATCTTCCCGAACCATCTCCCTAACCAATTCAATGAAGGAGATTTTGGGCTCCCACCCAAGTTTTTCCCTGGCGTTGCGCGCATCGCCAAGAAGTGTCTCGACTTCCGCAGGACGAAAGTAACGGGGATCTATCTTTACGATCAGAGCGCCGGTCTTTGCATCGTACCCCTCTTCGTCGACCCCTTCCCCCACCCAACGAATATCCATGCCGAGTTCAGCGGCCGCGACGGTGACGAATTCGCGCACCGAATGTTGCTCACCGCTAGCGATCACAAAGTCTTCAGCTTGCTCCTGCTGAAGCATCAACCACTGCATCTGGACGTAGTCTCGCGCGTGCCCCCAATCACGACGCGCATTAAGGTTGCCCAAGAAGAGGCTCCGCTGCATTCCAAGCTTAATCCGAGCCAAGGCGCGCGTGATTTTGCGCGTTACAAAGGTTTCTCCGCGCGCCGGTGATTCATGATTGAATAAAATGCCGTTACATGCATACAAACCGTAAGCTTCTCGATAGTTCACGGTCATCCAGTGAGCATACAATTTGGCCACGGCGTAGGGGGACCGGGGATAGAACGGTGTAGTCTCGGTCTGTGGCGTTTCCCGCACCAGCCCGTAAAGCTCGGAGGTCGAGGCCTGATAGTAGCGCGTATGCTTGACGAGCCCCAGGATCCGAATTGCCTCGAGGATACGCAGCGCCCCCAACGCATCGGAGTTCGCGGTGTATTCTGGTTCTTCAAAGGAGACTGCAACATGGCTCTGAGCGGCCAAATTGTAAATCTCGTCCGGCTGAACAAGTTGGATCACGCGCGTAAGGCTGGACGAGTCCGTCAAATCACCGTGATGAAGTGTAAGGTTCACACCACTTTCATGAGAGTCATGATAGAGATGGTCAATACGATCTGTATTGCAAAGGGACGAGCGTCTCTTTATCCCGTGCACAGAATAGCCTTTTTTCAAAAGCAGTTCTGCAAGGTAGGAACCGTCCTGCCCCGTGATCCCGGTGATCAAAGCTACTTTTCTCTGCGACAAGCTTCAATCCTTTTTTGATTTTGACGGGCCCAAGAACCTGCATGCCTGCGGCGGGGTTGCGTGGCGAGAAGGGGACGAATTGGGCGAGGCGAACGGCGACGCTGCGCAAAGGCATGCCAACGCTTTCATGGAGCCGGGGAACGTTCGAAGGCCTTATCACTCGAGATCAAACGACGTGGGTCATTCAAATCGAATTCAATAATGCGCGGCACGAAGAGGCGGGCATAGCGGCTGAAGGCGCTAGTCGGAGGAAAGCGAATTGCAGTGTCGCATCGACCAAGGAGATACATTTCAACGAGAGCGGAGAAACCCCCTTCCGCGCCCAGTGCTGCACTGTGTAGCGGGCCGGCCTGATCCGCCTGGAAGCGTTTTGGGACAGTGAAAAGTTCGGGAAATGCGCCCGACAAGTGATCAACAACCTTGGCGCTGTCTGTGCACAAGAACACCCTTACAGGCTTTGGATGCGGTTGCGCTTTGGCCATACGAATGGCAGTGCATACCTGCTCTAAGGCAATCTTTTGATCAGCCCAGTAGGGGGCGTGATCCATAATATTCTCGCCGTTGCCGTGGCGGACATGGACTCCAATTACGCTGTGGCCGGCAAAGTGTTCTTGGTAAAGCGCTTCAATCCGATCCTCGATTTCGGCCCTCGGCGTGATGCTCCGAAATATCGTTCGCTCGGCTTCCTCATCGCAACGCCACATCAAACAAGCATCACAAATTACCGTGTTCGCTTCACAATCATCCTGGGCCCGGAAGAGACCGCTAAGCTCATCACGTTCTTGGAAAATTTGCTCATCCGGACGGTACACGCAGTCAATGGATGGCTTGTTCCACCACGACGGGAAGAACGGTCCGGGGAATGAGACGTGGTTGATTTGGTCATCGCAAATGACCGGTACACCACCGATCTCCTCAATTGGCTTGAAGAAAACCGGAAAGGCATTCGCAAAAGGATCGTCAAGGTAGCAAGAGCCGCGCCAATCTATTCCTAAAGCTCGTCCCGTCCGACGTGCGTAGTCCCAAGCCGATGCGAGAGACCACAGGCAGTCACCGAGACCCTCGCGCCGTCGAGAAACAACGAACCGACCCATTCTCGAGCCATTAACACGCATCTACATTGTCTCCTTCAGAACACCATAAGCATTAGGAGGGTTGGCTGTCTCGCTCCCGCGCGGACCAATAGCCAACGATAGTGGTCGTTGCCAATTGCATTTGCATAGTCTTCGTATCACTGCCTTGAACTGGCCAAGCCATTTTCGTAGAGGCCGCTGATCCTTTCGGCCCTTGACCGCTGTGTTGATGGATACTACAGGATCTATGTGGCGCAACCGAACGCAGCGCTGCTTCCGCAATTGCCGCAGCTCCTTTGCGAGAGCTCCACGCCTGGTCTGCCGTCGATCGGTTGAGCAGATCTGCAAGCACGGTTTAACCGGACCTCAGCCGTGCACCGGCGCAACGTCGAGCCTTCGAACGGTTTTGCGTTAAAGACCCCGGCTGGCTCGCAGTGTTCTCAAGAAATCAGAGAGTTCGAGGTGGGTCGGCAATCTGCAACTCATTCTCCCAGCAATTGGATTCGTTTGTGCACCTCACGCGATAGAGCAGCGGCGGTGCATGTCACTTAGCCGGTCTATGTACGACAGGCTCGGATTGGTAAAATCGATTGTTTAGATCGCGAGCATCCACGCTATGGATAAGGGATAGGCTGCTCGTCCAAGTAAGCAAACGGCCCGCGAAGCGGGCGCTCGGCAAAGGTCTTCAGGCTCGTGCAGTCGCTTGTTGATGGCCAAGATCGATGAGGCCGCCCAGGACGCATGGCCGCACAGCTCAGCCGTGATCACCCTGACTTTCCTGGTCGACACGGCCTGCACATACATCTCCGCTAGGGTGGCCACCGAGGCGCTTCGAACACTCGGTGGAGAAGCGGCCGGCGCGATCCTGCGGAACCCGCAGCTCAAGCTTGCCGACACGGGTGACGGGGGTGCGGCCATAATAGCCCGAGAGATAGCCCAGCTGCTCCCGTGTGCGTTCCCCATGAGATGCCGGCGCGCTCGCCATTGGCGGTCCAGGAGGCGTTGTTGACGGCGTCAGTCGGCGGGCCTTGCCCCAGGTCGGCCGGCGAGAGGATCGGGATGTCTTCGCACCTTTCGATTTGAAAAATTCACCCTGCCTGCTATGTTCACTAAATTCGAATTTTGTTAAACGGACATGCGAGGAGTCGCGATGACGAAGACTGCTGTACGTATGCGTCGCGGCCGAGGGGCAGTGGGCAAGCGGACGAGAACCCTTTCCAAACTGGCTGAGAAATTGCAGGTCCGTCGCTTGGCCAGGATTAAGGCCGTCCTGCAGAGGGCGGAAGAATCCGGCCTGCGCGCTGAGAAGGACGGCAGGATTGCGGGGCGGGTGAGTGCTGATCTAATCAAGAAGGCCAAAGCTCGAACCGGATTGATGTCTGATACCGAACTCGTCGAATTTGCGTTGGCTAATGTGGCTCTGGAAGACAACTTCGCCGAGACCTTCAGGAAAACACGGGGAACTGTGGATCCGACGCTGAAGCTCGGATTCTGAATTGGCTGATTTCGACTTTAGTGTGGCCGTAAGATGGTCGCGATTTGATCCCCAAAAAACCTTAAGCCGCCGCCCCGACATGGAGCTGCCGATCATCGGCAACCTGGTCCGGGCGGGGCAAGAACTGCTGCTGGACACCTGCGTCTACATCGACGGTTTGCAAGGCCGGGCGCCTGAAGCAGTTGCCGACCTCCTCGATGTCAGGCAGATCAACCATTCCACCGTAGCGATCCAAGAGCTGATGCACACAGTCGGTGTCCTTGACCCGAAACATTCGGGCACCGGCAAGGCAATCAAGCAGATCGGGACCATGATCAAGGATATGCCGCCCCATCGGGTTTTTGCGCCAGATCCCGATGTCTTGGGCCGAGCCGCCCTTCTGTCAGGAATGCTGTGTCGCCTCCAAGGCTACAAGCATGATTCAAGGCTTCGGGCACTTCAGGACTGCGTGCTGTTCCTGCATGCGCAGAAATTGGGATTTACCGTTCTAACGGGCAACATCAGCGATTTCGACTATTTACTGCAGCTGATCCCGACGGGTCGGGTTCTGATGTATCGACCAATCTGAAAGGGTTCGCCGCCGGACAAGCGGCCAAATCCACGGCGGCAAGGCCAGGTTTCCGACGGAGATGTCGATCTTGGTTGTCGCTTGGAAGTAACGGAGTGCGCTAGTAGCGGCGGAAGGACGGTCAACTGCTTACTCACTGCTAACACCTGACGGCTGCTCATCTCGAGCATAGCGAGGAAGCGCTCGCTCGGAGTTTCGCCCGCCTCTACGCCGGAGCATTTCCCCCGTGGCGAACCACCGTCTAAGGACGACCTGTTGTGAGCCCGGCAGAACCATGTGCACGCGCTTTGGGTCCTTCAAAGTCAGAACTTTGCGTTGCTGGAATTAACCGATTGCAAGCGGGCTGGTTCGGAACTTTGGGTCTCCCGCCAGCGATCAGTGCACAAAACCACCCAATCTTGCTCTGCAATTGTAGCAAATACCTGAGACCGGGCGATTTCTTGGCTTGGCACGACTGTTGCGACCGGCACCGAAGCAGCGTTCGACCGGAGCGCCGCGATGGGAGAAGCGCGGGAAGGGAGGAAGGGCCCGCCCCAAACCGGTCAGGGAGAGAATAACATGTTGACCCCACTGGCCCCCGGCGCAAACCGCGCATCCGGCAAGACTCTTTGTGCCAAGCCTTACGTGCAGGTGCTTGTCGCAATCATCCTCGGAGTTGCAGTTGGCCATTTTTATCCGCAAATCGGAGAACACCTGAAGCCGCTCGGCGATGCCTTCATCAAGCTCGTTAAGATGATCATCGCGCCCGTTATTTTTCTGACCGTGGCGACCGGAATTGCCGGCATGAGCGATCTTCAGAAGGTCGGCCGTGTTGCCGGCAAGGCGATGGCTTATTTCGTCACCTTCTCGACGCTCGCTCTTCTCGTCGGCCTCATCGTCGGCAATGTCATTCAGCCTGGGGCCGGCCTCAACATCGATCCGGCCTCGCTCGACGTCCAAGCCGTCAATGGCTATGCCGCAAAGGCCCATGAGCAGTCCGTGACCGGCTTCCTGATAAACATGATCCCGACCACGATTGTCGGCGCCTTCGTGGAAGGCGACATTCTCCAGGTGTTGTTCTTCTCCGTCCTCTTCGGCATCGCGCTGGCGACGGTCGGAGAATCGGGCAAATCGGTTCTTTCCTTTCTTCAGGACCTCACTGCACCCGTTTTCAAATTGGTCAGCATCCTCATGAAAGCCGCACCGTTCGGCGCTTTCGGAGCAATGGCCTTCACGATCGGCAAATACGGCATCGGTTCGGTTGCCAACCTTGCGATGCTGGTCGGGACCTTCTATCTCACCGCCTTTCTATTCGTGTTCGGGGTTCTCAGTGCAGTCTGCCGTTACAACGGCTTCTCGATCTTTTCTCTTATCCGCTACATCAAGGAAGAGCTGCTGCTGGTTCTCGGAACTTCCTCCTCCGAGGCCGCGCTGCCCTCTCTCATGGAGAAAATGGAAAAGGCCGGGGCCAAGCGCTCGGTCGTGGGCCTGGTCATCCCGACCGGATATTCCTTCAATCTGGATGGCACCAATATCTATATGACCCTGGCGGCCCTTTTCATCGCGCAGGCGACGAATACGGATTTGTCAGTTAGCGATCAGGTCCTCCTGCTGCTCGTCGCAATGCTTTCCTCGAAGGGTGCAGCAGGTGTCACAGGTGCCGGCTTCATCACGTTGGCCGCTACGCTGTCCGTAGTGCCGACTGTTCCCGTTGCTGGAATGGCGCTGATCCTTGGCGTCGACCGCTTCATGTCGGAATGCAGGGCACTCACCAATTTGATCGGTAACGCGGTCGCATCGCTTGTCGTCGCCCGCTGGGAAGGCGAATTGGATCAGGCGCATTTGCAAGCTGCCTTCTTCGGCCACCAGCCCGCCGAGACATCAACCGGCCAGCCACTGACGGCACCCGCACCGTGCAAGGCGGCAGCATCGCCACCGGTTGAATCGCCTGGCTGGTCGCAAACGCCTGACAATCGAGCCGCGGGTTCCAAACAGCCTCGCGCGGGCCAATGAAATCAAGAATCCCAACATGCGGTGAGTGCAAAATCATGTGTGCCTTGCGAAGGTCCCGCACTGGTCACGACACACAAGCCATCGACGACGCGCTTAAGGGCTTACGAAGATTGCGACGGTTCATGAAACCGGGCGCGGAACTCAATCGGAGCCCCGCGGTCAGCTCTCGTCGACACGGCTGAGCAATTCGCCCACGCTCTAAGCAACGAAAGCGACCTTGGCACAGAGGGATCAATGATCTATGGGCATCGATGATGTCGAAGACGGTCGGAAGGCGCGTGGTTCAGGTTTCGGCTTCTGCCTCCCACCCCGCCACGACAAGAATTCCCGGTAGCGAACAGGATCATGCAGGAATGACAGATTTTATTGAAAAATCTTACCTTTACTGGGCTTCTTCCTGATGTCGTTTTCATCAGACTCAGACCATGGCTAAGCGACCCACAATTGCTGATATCGCCCGGGAAGCCGGGCTCAGTGTTGCCACCGTTGATCGAGTTCTGAATGCCCGTCATCCGGTGCGGGAGGAGACTGCGCAGCGGGTCTTAGCCGCGGCACAGGCCATCGGATATCACGCCGCAGGTCTTATCAAGCAGCGCCTGCAGCGGGACCTGCCGCAATATCGGCTTGGCTTCATCCTGAGAAAACCGACTCACCACTTCTACCAGCGCCTCGCGCTTGAGGTTGAAGCGGCGGTCAACGCGGCGAAGTGCTTCCACGGCACTTCGCTCATCGAATTCGCGCCGTCGCACATGCCTTGCGACCTTGTTCCACTGCTCAAGGAATTCGGCGCGCGCTGCCACGCGATCGCCATGGTGGCGCCGGACCATCCCGCGATCACGGCAGCCGTCCAAGAACTCAAGGAAAAAGGCGTACCGGTTTTCTCGCTGCTTTCCGATTTCGCCGAAGGTGTTCGTGAGGGCTATATCGGCCTCGACAACCGCAAGGTCGGGCGGACGACAGCGTGGATGCTTTCAAAGGTTGCAAGACGGCCGGGCAAGGTGGCGATTTTTGTCGGCAGCCACCGTTTTCAGGGGCAGGAGCTGCGGGAGGTCGGCTTTCGCTCCTATTTCCGTGAGAATGCACCGACATTCGAGCTGCTCGATCCGCTCGTGAACCTTGAGGCACGGCAGATCACCTACGAGGCAACGCTGGATCTCATGCAACGGGAACCCGAACTCACCGGCTTCTATGTGGCCGGCGGAGGTATGGAGGGAGCGATCTCCGCGCTCCGTGAAGAAGGCGAAAGCCGGGGCCTCGTCGCGATCGTCAACGAGATCACGCCGGAGTCGCGGGCAGCACTCGCAGATGGCACGATCACGATGTCGGTCGGCACGCCCCAGCGCCTGCTTTGCCAGGAATTGATGACGCTGATGGCCCAGGCCATCAAGGTCGGCACTTCGGAGACCCCTGGGGAGACTTTTCTACCATTTGAGATCTATCTGCCGGAAAACGTCTGAAAGAGTGATAAAATACTATCATGGGAACCTGATTTCCTTTCATCGATGAAAGGAAAGCGGCGGGAGTTTGGTTGACTCACCTCCTTCATTCCGGTCTCGTTTAACAACGAATGATTGCTGCGCGGCGCAAGCAAGTCATCCGAGAACGACGACCCGCACTTCATGGAAGAGAAAGGAAAGCCATGCGTCAAGCATCGCTCCGCTTTGCGATCGACCGCATGACCCCGCCCCAATTTGCCAGGGCCGCACTTGCCCGCGACCCGGGCCTGACTGGCATCGACATCGACTATCATCTCGGCGGCCACCTAATTGGTCACGAAGAGCCGGCTGCAGACGTCCCACTCCCTGGCCGATCAATCGTCAAGACTGTCTTCATCAACGCCTTTTCCTGCTTAAATGAATTCCCGCGTACCAGGCCGAGGCGAGCAAACTCGTCGATTGTGCAGTGGCCTGCAGAGCGAAGACGCCCGCCAATGCGATTGGCCAAGAATATCCGCGCGCCGGACAATAGGCGCACTTGCCTCGAGCAACGATTTCACGGCGCGAGATGGATGATCATATGCAGCACGATGCTCGCAGCTGCGAGCAAAGTGCCAGGCAGATCTCGTCACGCTGCATATCGCTTCCAGAAATGAAAACACCTAATTCAAAATCCGAGACGAATCACGTGGTGTCTCTTGTGCCGCTGCGCGAGAGGGCGCCAGATATCTTCGAAACATCGAAAGCACTCACCGCCCCCGCTGCGCTCGAAGCCACGTTGGCCAACGTCGTCGGTCTCCTGCCATCGTTGTTGCAGGTGCGGCACGGCATCATCTCGCTCTTCAACGGTGCCGGCATACCGGACATGATCGTCGGCGCCGGCTTGAGCGAAGGCAGCGATGATCGCCACCGAAAGCATCTGCCACGGGCGGCGATCGACCGGATCATAACGACGGGCATGGCGCTCGTCGCCGAGAACATAGCGGTGGATCCGGCCTTCAACGCCGCCGACAAGGACGTGCTCGGGGCGTCCGACAACGTGAAAGTGTCGTTCATCGGCGTCCCCATTCGCATCGATGCGAACGTCGTGGGCACGCTGACCATCGATCGCATCCTGGACAACAAATCAGCCTCCCTCCTCGATTACGACCTCCGCCTCCTCACCACGATCGCCAATCTGGTTGGGCAGACAGTGAAGCTGCATCGCCTGTTCGCGTCCGACCGCGAGCGACCGATGGCCGAGAAAATCCGGATGCAAAAGCAATTCGGCGAGCTCAAGCAGCCTGGGCACGAGGGCAAAAGGGCTCCTGTCAAGGGGATCATTGGCGACAGCCCGGCGCTGCGCAGGCTACTTGAGAAGGTCGCGTTAGTAGCCAGGTCCAACAGTACCGTTTTGCTGCGCGGGGAATCCGGGACCGGCAAGGAGCTGGTCGCCAAGGCCGTTCACGAGTTGTCGGGGCGCGCCAAGCGGCCGTTCATCAAGCTCAATTGCGCAGCGCTCCCTGAGACCGTCCTGGAATCCGAGCTGTTCGGTCATGAAAAGGGTGCCTTTACCAGTGCATTCAACTCGCGCAAGGGGCGCTTTGAGCTCGCCGACAAGGGAACGTTGTTTCTGGATGAGATCGGCGAGATTTCTGCCTCGTTCCAGGCAAAGCTGCTGCGCGTTCTGCAGGAGCAGGAGTTCGAACGCGTCGGCAGCAACCAGACGATTAAGGTCGACGTTCGCGTGATTGCTGCCACGAACAGGAACCTGGAAGACGCTGTTGCAAGGAACGAGTTTCGCGCCGACCTTTATTATCGCATCAGCGTTGTTCCCTTGCTGGTGCCGGCATTGCGCGAACGGCGCAGTGATATTCCGCTGCTTGCCGCTGAGTTTCTCAAGAAGTTCAACAGCGAGAACGGCCGCAGCCTGGTCTTCGATGCGAGTGGGACTGAAGTGCTGATGAACTGTGCTTTTCCCGGAAATGTCCGCGAGCTTGAAAATTGCGTGCAGCGGACAGCGACCCTGTCAGCGGGAGCGTCAATCGTCAGAAGCGATTTTGATTGCTGCCACGGCCGATGCCTTTCCGCGATGCTCTGGAAGCACGCATTGACGGAGACTGCGACGAAATCGGAGCCGATCGCACCATCGCCACTGAACCCGGCCATGCAATCGCCTGGTGCTGTTGCTTCGGCCGCCTTTGGGGCCCCGCCTGTTTACAGTGATCTGGCACTGCCAGCGCCTGTTCGGGTGGCCCTCGTAAGCGACGGGAAGATGACCGATCGCGAGCGTCTCATCGCGGCCATGGAAAGATCCGGCTGGGTACAGGCAAAGGCAGCGCGCCTGCTTGGACTGACGCCGCGCCAGATTGGCTACGCCCTGAGGAAACACGATATCGAGCTCAAGTGTCTCTGAGCCGGCCTTCCGACATGCCGGGGCCGCAACATACCGAGCGAGGCGAATAGCTGGGACAAATCAAGGATTGGCTGTTCGGCTCCGACTCGGTGAGGCGGTGCGGCCTTCCTGTTGACGCCGGCTGCTATCAAGAACAGCCCGCTTTCGGCGAGCTTCGGTGCTGCCACGCGCCGCTCGGCCGACAGGCTGAGATCGCTCAATCCACGTCTCTCCTCACCCGGCGTTACCCATGGCGACTGTCGCGTTTGGCATATTTTTGTCTGGGTGCGAAGAGATATAATCGCCACTCGCGTGGTGTTGACGCGACGAGTGGTATGATAAAACACAGAGCTAAATCGGTTTAGACGGGGCGGAGCTTGCCAAGTAGGCCATTGACTTATGGACTAGGCAAAGGGACCGAGGAAAGGCAGAGCTATAGGCAAGACCAACGACGTCAACGCGGACCTGATCGCAGTCGTCGTCGCCGTGAACGACGCTGGACCATGTGTTCTGACCATCGAACAAGGGGCCGCCCTCCCCTCGGGCCCGTTTGAACTCGCTCATCGTTCGCTCCAGTCGAGCCTCAGGGCATGGGTGGAACTGCAGACCGGCCAGCCTCTCGGTTACATCGAGCAGCTCTACACCTTCGCCGATCGCGATCGGACCGGCGGCGACGAGCGCGTGATCTCGATCAGCTATCTCGCACTCACCCGCCAAGAAGATGCGGGCGCCTCGGGCAGGCGCAGCTGGGCGAGCTGGTACGACTATTTCCCCTGGGAGGATCATCGCTACGGCAGGCCCCCGATGCTGGAACAATTGTGGCCGCGCCTCATCGAATGGGCGCAAGGCGCGGACGACGGCGCGACGCGCTTCGAGCGCCGGCGGCGAGCGGCGGTCGCCTTTGCCATGGACGACCGGGCATGGAACGAAGAGCTCGCGCTGCAGCGCTACGAGCTGCTCCACGAAGCCGCCCTGGTGGAGGAAGCAAAGCGCGGCGGAGATTCTGCCATCCTCGCGCCGGTGCCGGGGAGATCGATGAGGGCCGATCATCGCCGCATTCTGGCAACGGCTATTGCGCGGCTGCGCTCCAAGATCAAATACCGGCCTGTTGTGTTCGAACTGACTGATGCCGCCGCTCTTCACGCTTTTACAGCTACAGCGAACCGTGGAGGCGCTCTCCGGCAGGCTCATCAACAAGCCGAACTTTCGCCGGCTCATAGCGCAGCAGGAGCTGGTTGAGAAGACCGGAGCGACGACCGCCGAGACCGGCGGCCGGCCGGCGCAGCTCTACCGCTTCCACCATGCTATTCTAGACGAGAGGCCTGTGGCCGGCACAAAATTGCCGCTCGTACGGGGTTGACACCACTTATAGTCACAACGATTATAGGCCTTATAATCGCGTTGACTATAACTGGAGGCTCGATGAGCGCCGTCCTGCCTTCGAGCGCCTCGCTATACCACCGCGTTCGGCGCGTTATCCCACCGATCGAGTGGCCGGTCTTCGTTGACGACATCGACGCGATACTGAAACTGAAGCGACAGCGCAACGCGGTCATCCTGGCGCATAACTACCAGACGCCGGAGATTTTTCACTGCGTGGCTGACATTGTAGGCGACAGCCTGGAGCTGGCCCGCAAGGCGATGACAGTCGACGCGGATGTGATCGTACTAGCCGGCGTGCATTTCATGGCTGAAACAGCCAAGCTCCTCAATCCCGACAAGACCGTGCTCATCCCGGATCTCGCCGCCGGCTGCTCGCTGGCCGACTCGATCACGGCCGAAGACGTGCGCCTGATGCGGCAGCGTTATCCCGGTGTTCCGGTCGTCACCTACGTCAACACCTCCGCCGCGGTGAAAGCTGAGTCAGACATCTGCTGCACCTCAGGCAACGCGCTCGCAGTGGTGAAGTCGCTCCGGGTGCCGCGCGTGATCATGCTGCCCGACGAATATCTGGCGAAGAACATCGCGCGACAGACGAAGGTTGAGATTATCGCCTGGAAGGGGCACTGCGAGGTGCATGAACGCTTTGAAGCGGCCGACATCCGCGAGCTGCGTGAGGCGCATCCCGGCATCAGCGTACTTGCCCATCCCGAATGTCCGCCCGCGGTCGTGGCCGAAGCCGACTTCGCCGGCTCGACGGCGGCGATGTCCGACTATGTCGCGCGGCATAGGCCGGCGCGTGTGGTGCTGATGACGGAATGTTCGATGAGCGACAATGTCGCGGTCGAGCATCCGGACGTGGATTTCGTGCGTCCATGCAATCTGTGCCCGCACATGAAACGCATCACGCTCGCCAACATCCGCACCGCGCTCGAAGAGAACCGTCACGTCATCACCATCGATCCGCACGTCACTGAACGGGCCCGCTGGGCTGTGGAACGCATGCTCTTCGTATGACGCCCGCCATCCATGACATTGGTGGGGCGCCGGTCATTATCGGCGCTGGCCTCGCCGGCCTGCTGACGGCGCTTCATCTGGCGCCCCAACCGGTCGTTCTGCTCTCCAGAACCCCGCTCGGAACCGACACCTCGAGCACGCTTGCACAGGGGGGGCTCGCAGCCAGCCTCGGCGAGGACGATACGCCGGAACTCCACCTCACCGATACGCTTGCTGCCGGCGACGGACACTGCGACGAACAGATGGCCAGGCGGGTGATTGAGGCCGCACCTAAAGCCATCGAGAATCTCATCCGTCTCGGCGTTCCCTTCGACCGCTCACTCGACGGGAGGCTGCGGCTCGGCCTGGAAGCGGCGCATTCGCGTCGCCGCATCGTCCACGCCGCCGGCGACGCAACCGGCCGCGAGTTGTTTCGGGCGCTGCTCGGCGTGGCGCGGCGAACCCATTCGATCACGATCATGGAAGGCATGACAGCGCTTCGCTTGGTTGTGTCGGAGGGCAGCATTGTGGGCTTGGTGGCAGTCTTGCACGGCGGCGTGCTCGCATTCCCCACACGCCGCGTGGTGCTGGCGACCGGTGGGATAGGCGGGCTGTTTTGCGACACAACGAACCCGCTCTCCTCATTCGGGCATGGTCTTGCGCTTGCCGCCTGTGCTGGAGCGGAGCTCGCCGATCTCGAATTTGTGCAATTCCACCCGACCGCGCTCGATGGTCCGCGCCGGCCAATGCCGCTTGTCAGCGAAGCGGTACGAGGCGAAGGCGCGGTGCTGATCGACGAAGACGGCCATCGCTTCCTGGCCGACACACCCGGAGCAGAACTCGCATCGCGCGACGTGGTTGCGAGGGCGATCTCGGATCAGCTCGCTGTCGGGCATCGCGTCTATCTCGATGCCCGACATTGCCTCGGGCAGAAATTCGCAAGACGCTTTCCGGCGATCGACGCTATTTGCAAGCAGGCCGGCATCGATCCGGCTGTGGAGCCTATTCCCGTGCGTCCCGCCGCTCACTATCACATGGGCGGAGTGGCCGTTGATGCCGAAGGGCGCAGTTCCGTTGGCGGCCTGTGGGCCTGCGGCGAAGTCGCATGCACGGGACTGCATGGCGCCAACCGGCTTGCCAGCAACTCTCTCGCGGAAGCTGTTGCGACAGCAGTCTGGGTCGCGGCAAGCGTGGCTGGATCTTGCGCGGGTTGGCAGTGGCCCAGGCTTCCCGCAACCATTCCCGTCCGGCCCGACCCTTCACCCATACGCCCGCTCGTGTCGAAAGCGCTTGGCATTGTTCGGAATGGCAAATCTATGCGCGATACGGTCGCGACACTGCTGCCGATCTCTGTCGGCGAGACGGTCGCGGCCGATCCGGCGCTGGTGACACTGTTGATGGCTATCGCAGCCCTTCGACGCGAGGAGAGCCGCGGTTCACATTACCGATCCGATTTCCCCCGGCGCCATGCTGCTGCCCTCCCCTCACGACTGACGCTCTGCACAGCCTTTGAGAATGCCGTCACGATCAGTTGGCAAACATCCGAACGGAGCTGTTGATATGACTTCACCTGCACCGCTACCTCGATTGGTTCGTGCAACATCAGGACCAATGTTCGATTTTTCGTCGTGGTCGGGAGAAACTCGGCATAGCCGATCGCGCAATCGTCACTATGGCAACTCTTCCGCCGCGACGATCCGATCTTGCTCTCGCTCGCCCATCGGGCGCAGCCATTTTGGCCGGGCGATAAAATTCTTTTGGGGGCGGCGGGTGCGGGTCTCAGCGGCGGTGCGCTGGCCGTTGTGATTAGCCGGGCGTTGCCAAGACTCACCTCGTATGCTGATGAGGACAACAATGCGAAAAATAGTGGCCGGCAAGCTGCACGGCATCCACGTCACCGAAGCGAACCTCAACTACCACGGTTCGATAACGCTCGACCCCGACCACTGCGAGGCAGCCGGCATCCTGCCGATGGAATTCGTGGAGATATGGAATAGAAATTCCGGTGCGCGGATTTCGACCTATGTCATCCTCGGCGAGCGCGGTTCACGCTGTTGCATCCTGAACGGAGCGGCGGCTCGTACCTGTCAGCCCGACGACCCGATTATTGTCTGCAACTCCATCTACCTGGACGAAGCGCATATCACCTCGCTGAAGCCGCGGATCGTTACGTTCGACCAGGATAACTACATACTCGACCGCCTGAGCTACTCCGTCGATCTTGACACAGATGGCCGGTACAGTTTCTCCGTTCTTGACGAGGCGAATGAGCCTTTGATCATTCCTGCCCTCGTCTCCGGGGCGTGAGCCGCGCTCAGCAGATGTGCGAGCTTCTTCGCCTCGTTGCAACTTGCTCGGCGCCGAAGAGCGTCTTCCACGAAGTGGCTGACGCTCAGCTTCGAAAGGCCGACCCACAGCGCTTTCGGCACCGCATGCCTTCGTGGGATGCCGCAATGTCTCGCATCTGGTGACGGCGAAGAGGGTCCGGAACGTCTGTGCGCGCGGAACCCCGCGTCCGGACGATTTAGATGCGCGGATTTTGCATGTTAATTCAGCCTCGATTGCCCACAGCTAACGTGAATGGGATCGCGTATTCAGTCCGAGCAGCTCTGCAAAAACCCGCCGCTGCGGTGCCTTCAGTGCGATCACCCGGCACTTCAAGATGTTTCATAGCTCCGGACCGTTCCGATCAATCAGGGTGCCGGATGGCCACTCGCTCATCGAGCGTCCAATCGGCACAACCACGACGAGCACGTCCTCGACGCGCGTGGGCGGCAGGTCCAGATACACATCTGGGAGAGTGGACCGCACGCGAACGCCCGACACAATCGCCGCCATGCCGTCTCTGCAGAACCTCTCCATATGGTTCCGCATCGCGCGCCGGACGGTGCCGAAAGCGAATGGAACCCCAAGCTGCCGCAATACCGGATATACAACGCGCATTGAATGACTGATCCCTTGTCCCTCAAGATCCGGACGCACCCCGTACAGCCCCAGGTCGGCCACCAGGAGTTCGACCTCGTCAACCTTGATGAAACGGCGGAGTATGCCGATATGAGCCGCTACGCCGTGCGCGTCGTAGCCGATTGCGCGGAGCTCCGGCCTCGCACCGGCCCAGCTACGGCCGCCTTCGAATGGCTTTGAGTTGAAGGCCCCAGTCGGTCCGTAGGTTTTTTGGAAGAACTCGGAGAGTTCGACATGGTCGGTCTGTTGCAAGTCACTTTCCCAGCACAACCTCCACCGCACGTCAGAGCACATGGAAACACCTCATCTTTGTTGCTGTTTTGTTGGGAAGCGCCTAGCAGGGGGATGCTTGTCGCATCGAGCCGGCTCGATGCAACTTGCGCAGGTCACCGAGGAAACTAGCCGCAATGACCAAGCGACTCCGTTGTGTTGCGAGCACACCGTCAGGCGTACGCCGGAAAAAACTGCTCGGAGCCAATACAACATGGATAATTGCCCTTTGGCTTGCATTCTTTGAAATCTCGCTATGCGACGTTTTGCAGAATTGGCAAAATCGTTTGTTTCGAATGAATGCATCCACGCTATGGATAGGAAAGCATGCGCTTCAAAGAACTTGATCTAAGCCTCCGCCCAAGGCGGCCTTGATCACGACGCTCGACCTCGCCAGTTGCCCCACCGACCGGGTCGTCAGTTGCCAGACCAACCGACCGCTATCTGGGTGGGAACCTTCCTGCCCTGTTGATACGCGTCATCGGGGCGCACTGAACTTTTTAGGCTAAATCATTGCCATGCCGCCGTTGACATGAATGGTTTGGCCGGTGATGTACGCGGCCTCGTTCGAGGCTAGGTAGACCACAGCCGAGGCGACTTCCAAGCCGGTGCCCATGCGCCTGGCCGGAATGGCGGCCATGATCGCTTCTTTCTGCCTGTCGTTCAGCTTGTCGGTCATGGCCGATTCGATGAAGCCCGGCGCCACGCAGTTCACCGTCACGCCGCGTGTCGCGATCTCCTGCGCCAGCGATTTCGACATGCCGATCATGCCAGCCTTTGAGGCGCAATAGTTCGCCTGGCCGGGATTGCCGGCTACGCCGGACACGGAGGTGATGTTGATGATGCGGCCGTTGCGGCGGCGCATCATCGGATGGGTCAGTTCGCGTGTGAGCCGGAACACGGCGGTCAGGTTGACCTCGAGTACCGCGTCCCAGTCCGCGTCCGACATGCGGACAAAAAGCCCATCCTTGGTGATGCCCGCATTGTTGACCAGTATGTCGACGCCTTCGAGTTGGGCTTCCGCGTTTGCGCCCAGGGCCTTGACCTCGTCGCGGTTCGAAAGGTTCGCCGGAAACAGTTTTGTCCGCCCGCCAAGTTCGGCAGCCAACGCCTCGAGCTTTTCGACACGCGTGCCGTGCAGGCCGACGGTTGCGCCGTGCGCGTGAAGCGCCCGCGCCACGGCCTCGCCGATTCCACCGCTTGCTCCGGTGACGAGCGCCTTGCGGCCGGTCAGATCGAACATTTATCGATTCCCTTTCTAAGGACCGGCTTCGCACGGAAGCGGTCACTGGCGGCCCTGCGTGCCTCCAGACATTGTCGGGTAAAGCTTTGGACAAACCCTCGAGCCGAACCGAAGGCGTCGCTTAACCTTCCGCGGTACGTCCAAATCGCTTCAGTTGAGAAATCTGCAAAAACGGGGCCCAGGCTCGTCGAGCTTCCGCTGCCACTTGGCGCATTCACCGAAACGGTCCAAAGGCAGCCCCTCACAACTGTGATCCGGCAAGCATTTGGATACGAGAGGTAGAGTTACGGGAGGCATTTCGCATGGGTTCTACACCTGCTTGAATGCCAGCACCGCGTTCAAGCCACCCATGGAGAAAGCATTGCTCATGGCCACGTGCACCTTGCGCTCGCGGGCAACATTGGGGGTGACATCGAGATCGCATTTGGGATCCCGCTCGCGATAATTCGCGCTCGGCGGAACAACACCCTCTTGGATCGCCATCACACAGGCGATCATTTCGAGCGCGCTCGCTCCCCCGAGGCAGTGGCCGTGTGTGGACTTGGTGGAGGAGACGGACAGCGAGTTAGCATGGTCACCGAAGACGCGCTTGATCGCCGCCGTTTCTATTTCGTCGTTGGCCTTGGTGCCGGTGCCATGCGCGTTTAGGTACTCGACATCCTCGGCATTCAGCCCGGCATCGGCAAGACAGGCGCGCATCGCCGCTTCCGGTCCATGGACAGCCGGCGCGGCGATGTGGAAGGCATCAGCGGAAAGGCCGATGCCTGCGATCTCGGCAAGGATCGTGGCGCCGCGCGCCGTGGCATGCTCATAGCTTTCCAGCACGGCCATGCCCGCACCCTCGCCCAGCACTACGCCCCTTCTGTCGGCGGAGAAGGGCCGGCAAGTATCCGGAGCGAGTACGCGCATGGCGTCCCATGCCTTCACCACAAAAAATACGAAGGGCGCGTCGCTGCCTCCGGCAAGCATCACGTCGGCTCGCCCGTACCTGATCTGGTCGACGGCCGATGCGATCGCATGGTTGGCCGAGGCGCATGCGGAGGTGGTGGCGAAGACCGGCCCACGCAGGCCGAGGCTCATGCTGACATGGCAGGCAGCTGCGCTCGGCATCCCCTTTACTCCAGTCAAGAGACCCACGCGCGCCGCGCCGTCCAGAAGGAGGGCGCGGTAGGCCTTTTCGGTCGCCTCCCAGTCACCGAAGCCGACGCCCACTGTAGCGCCGAAGCGATGGGCATTTCCTTCATCGCAGGAAAGTCCGGCCTGGCGCATGGCTTCGTGCGCCGCAAGCACGGCAAGCAGGCTGCAGCGGCCCATGGAGACGAGTTGCCTGGGCTCAATGTCGTGCTCAGGCAATGCTTTGATCTCGGCGCCGATTATGCCTTCCAGACCATGAAGTTCTGAATTGACAATCGGGCCGATGGCCGAGCGGCCTTCGCGCATGCCTGTCCAAATCGAGGTGGCATCGGTGCCTAGCCCGCACAGCCCGCCTATACCGGTGATGACAACGCGTCTGTCCATTCAAGCGGCCTTGGCAAGCAAGCTGCGGATAGCTTCCACGATGCCGCCGACATTCTGGACACCCGACCAAGCCTCGGCCGAGTTCATTTCGATCTTGATGCCATACGCCTGCTCCAGGTCCCAGAGCACGTCCGCTAACCCCAGTGAATCGATGCCGAGGCCAGTCAGTTCCGTCGTAGTGGTTATTTCGCCGACGGATAGCTTGGTCCCCTCACCATTCTCTGACTCGACGCGTTTCTTTATTATGGCAATGATTTCCGTTGTGAGTTGATCAGTCATTTCCGTTCCTTTCCATTTCACCTATTTTGACGTGGAGCGCGGCGCCATGCCTCTGCCACGCGTCGCGAAAATCGTCCCTGACCAGGCTTGTGCCACTCACGAGTACCGATTGATTAGAGATGGTCTGCGGGGTAGGGGTCGATGACGAAAGCCTTGCCGGCACCCGATTTAGCGCCGGCACGCCGGCATCCCGGATGTGCAAAGTGGACCGTCGTCAAACGGCTCGGCCGCCTTCGAGTGGGTCTGGATGAAGACCCCAGTCAGTCCATAGGTTCTCCGGGAAGTCGGAGAGTTCGAAACGGCGGCCAGCTACAACTCATTTTCCCAGCACAACTTCCGTCGCACGTCTGAGCTCATGGATAGATTGTCCTTTCCGGCCCTTTTTTCGCAGTCGTTCACGATAGTGGTAGCGGGTGATCAGTGTGTTGTAAGGTGCTGTCGTCAGATGCGAGATTCCGGAGGATTGATAAAATCGTTTGTTTCGATGAGACGCATCTACCCCGTGGATACATTTCAAGCGATCCGGTAAGCCCTCTGGTTGCGGGAGATAATGCTACAGATGCATCCCGCATTGGCACCCCACGCAAAGCTCGGCACGGGGCACTCCTACATGCTCAGCGCCTCGCGCTCGCTTTCCGATTTCGACGAAACGCTGCCGGATAGCGCAAGGCACAAAGGTCACCTTCCGCAGGGCAAGTTCATGCTGTGGGTCGGGCTTGCGAACACCATCGAACTCTTTCAGGCCTGCATCGCCAGGACATCGTGATCGCCCAAGGAAGATGTTCAGCGCTACCGGCGAGAAAGAGCTGCGACAAGCCGAAATTTTCGACCGGCCAATCCCCCAGGCTGGAATTCGAAAACGGAGCAACGACGATCGGGGACTTGCCTTCTGTCGAACTCTGTCGGCGGCCGAAGCCGCTGCCTGGCCTCAAGCACCTCCGCAAGTACTCGGCAGCGCCGCCAGATAGAAGCCACCGTCGAACCGAAGATCCGCAGGCGCATTTCCCGTACAGGCGAGACTAGACGCCTCGCTTGTTTCCCCAGAGCATAACGTGCAGCTGCGGCAACACGCGCGCTTCGAACCACCTGTCGCGTGTTACCTTTTCCACAAGCCACTCCATGCGTTTGATTATTCCGTTCAGGTCGACAGGTGCGTCTCCATTGCCAAGGCGCGGTGGCGTGTGATTGCCGGGTTGCAGATAAACCGGAAGGTGTGGAAATCGCGCGGCAGCATCTTTGGCGTATGCGTAGTCACTCTCGTCGAAAACAACGAGCTTGAGCACGATTTGCGGCTTGTCCTGCGCCGCTTCTGTGCACGCTTTGAATGCAGCCCAATCCGTCCTCATCTCGCTTGACGGCGGCTTTGGGCTGAGAACCAGCACGTCAAGATCCGCAAACCAGTCCCTGGCCACCGAACCTTGGGTTTCCAGCGCAAAACGGTAGCCTTCACCATGGCCAAGCTTGATCAGCGTAGCGAACGGCTGAATCGCCGGATTGCCGCCCGACAGCGACACCATCACCGGCCGGCCACCGGAAAGCCCAACGACGCTTTGCCACACCATATCGATCGGCATCATCTCCCATTCGCGGCGGAATTGGTTGTCCACCGCATGGAGGCTGTCGCACCAGGAACACCGGTAGTCACACCCGCCGGTTCTGATGAAGACTGTAGGCAAACCAATGAGCACTCCCTCGCCCTGGACGGTGGGCCCAAATATCTCGCTCACACGAATTGCAGGACGCGTGTCCGTCACGGCCGGTATTCCGCCCAGGTTTTCGGGGTTTCGCTTACCCGCACGGCGGCGGTTTCCGGCAGACGTTCCTTGCACCATTCATAGAAATGTCTGGCCAAGTATTCCGCCGTGACTTGCTCATGTCCCAGCACTTCGTTGAGGTGCCGATGGTCGAGGCTGTCGTCTATATAGCGTTTGAGCGGCGCCAGATCGTGATAGTCGCGCACGAAGCCGTGCGCGTTTAGGTCTTTCGCCGATAGCTCCACTTCGACGATGTAGTTATGCCCGTGCAGGCGTGCACACTGATGATCGGGTGGCAACGAGGTTAGTTGATGCGAGGCCGAGAAGTGGAATTCCTTGGTGATGCGGAACATCAGGCCCTCCTCCTCCGCAGCGCCTCGAGCCAGAAGTTGGCGTCTTCGTAGTCGGTTGGATCAGCGTGCCTCGCGAGATGAAACGCCTCGCGCCGCTCCACGCAGGTCCCGCACCGTCCGCAGTGAAGCTCGCCGCCCTTGTAACACGACCAGGTCTCCGCAAATGGGGTTCCGTTTCTTGCTCCATCCCCGACGATGTCGCCCTTCGTGAGGTTGACGTAGGGGGTATAAAGGCGAATGTCGGCGTAGCCGTCGAGCGCGCGGTCTTGCATCACCTGGAAAGCTTCGATGAAGGCCGGACGGCAATCTGGATAGATGAAATGGTCCCCACCATGTACGGCCATCGCCACCGCTTCTGCCTTGTGCGCGGCGGCGAGACCGAAGGCGATCGCCAACATGATGGCGTTCCGGTTCGGCACCACCGTGATCTTCATCGTGTCTTCGGCGTAGTGTCCGTCCGGCACGTCGACATCATCGGTCAGCGCTGAACCGGAAAGGCCGCGGCCAATTTCGGGGATGTTGATGATCTGGTGCAAAGTGTTCAGTCGCTCCGCGCAGAGAGCGGCAAAGCCCAATTCTTTCCTGTGCCGTTGGCCGTAATCGAAAGACAGGAGGCCGGCGAGTTCGTGCTCCGCTGCCACGCTGTGAGCAAGGGCCACGGAGTCTAATCCTCCGGAACAGATAACGAGAGTCTTCATTGTGGGATCCTTGTTTTGACCGGGTAAGGCTGCGACCGGAGATTTCTCTGCGCTCCTCCTATCTCAGCGAGTCAATGATGTGAACCCGGTGTTAGTCTGATGCGCTATGCGCTGACGTGCCGTGGTGCAGAAGGTGGTGCAGCAGGGTTCCCGACAGCGGGGCTGAGCCTCGTTCGTGGATTCCAAGCCCAAGCGTATGCTCAGCCGGAAAAGCGCAATCGGAAAAGCGCAATTCGGGCGCGCCCGAACTCTGCACAAAAGACACGCTTCAATCCGCGTGCCGCCGCTTTAGAGCGGCGTGTTGATTATCGAGTCTGGAGGTTGTGCGCTCGCGCAACTCCTCGAGGCAAGGACGGCGCTTCGGCGAAAGCGCCGTTCCGTGCTGCCCGGTCGGCTAAAATTGACAGATCAGCAGTGGTAGCTTGAGAGGGAAAGATGCATCATGTGCTTGCTGGTGGTTCCGTTCTGTTATTAATCCTGTCGCCATCGGAACACCAATTAGTTGGTTTGTACGCGACCTGCTCCCCACAGACCTAACGGGCAACAAGTCTTCCCCTGATTAGGCCGCGTCAAGTATGTCCGCCTCAAGAATTCCCACGGGTAGTGACAGCGATTTCGCGATCCGATCTCGATAACCCTTGTTGTATCTCAGACCGGACTCAATGTTCAGGATTTCCTCAGCGGCTAGGCCGCACGCCACCGCCAGGTCGTCGACGGAATATCCAAGGTGCTCACGATAAGCACGGATGATGTGGGTTCCCCCCAACATAGCCTTCAAGACTGGCTCGGGAATGCGCGGATCTTTCATATATCACCTCGAAGGAGAGCAGAGGCGCCTGACAGCTCGGGAGAGTTCCACCCGAGTTGGCGCTCGTAGCAAGTCGAATAGATGGACATCAATTCGACCGGTTCGGTCTCGTCCATGGGCAACCTGAATGGCGGCCGGACCGGTATATGGCGGTTCAACTGGTTCTGATCAAGTCCGAAGAACCTGCCTGCCTAAGATGGCCTGATCGGCTGTACCAGTCGCTGCGCGATCCCGGCGGCTGCTCATCGCCGAACCTCTTGGGCAGGAATTCGACGCTTGCGGAGCGCTGAATCCAAGGCCGTCGTGACAGCTCCCTGGCCGTGTCGGAGCCACCATTCACCCGTCGATGAATTGACTGGAAGGTCGTAACCTTCGCAGCTACGCCAGTCTGGTCAGCAATCGACAGTTCGTAGCGCCCGCGGGCAGGAGCATTGGTCAGGCTGAGCATCGTTAGCCTATGCCGACAGGCCGAAAACCGGTTGCCATAACACCGGTCCGTTCAGACGTCCCTTCCAGCGGATGCGCAAGAGGCTAGCGTGGGAAATCTCGAGAAAGCCGGCGACTGCCTCCGTGTTACCGACTGGCTTTGGCTGTCCGATGCGCGACAACGGCCACGTTGCAAGACGCAGGATCCGCTCCATGCGTGTATCGGTCACTGTCACAATCCGAGTGAGATTGTTCGCCAAGCCAAATTCGATCATGCCGGCGAAGAGTTCGTAGGTTGCTTGCGCCAGTCCACCAGCCTTAGGCGCTGATGGAGGTAGATCGAGTGCGAAACGACTGCTCTCCCAAATGCAGGCACTCGCGGGCGCCGCAGTCTCACCCAGCAGCATCGGAAATGTGTCGCGCAACATTGTCGGTCCGGTAGTCGGCAGAAGACGGACGCAACCGCAAATTCGCCAGTCGGATCCCTTGAGAAGCAGATAGACGGGGTTCAGGCTGTCAAATGCGTCTGTTTCCATCTCGCTTTCGGTCTCAACTTCCCAATCCAGCCTTTCCTTGAAGACCCGATGCCTGACCCCGTGCATTTCTTTGAGCTCGTTTGGAAATTCGCCGTAGAGTTCAGGTGTTATCAGCTGCATCATTTGTCGCCTCCGGGCAGGATATGTTCCCGCCATTGAAGAGCAAAGCCGACATTGATGCAGCCTGTAGACCTTTACAGCTATCGGACAAAAAACGGGTCAGGATTTCCACTGGCGGAAGCAGTCAGTCGCGCCACGCACTGGTTGATGGTTCGCACGCCAAGCTTTGCCTTGGTGTTTTCCAGGTGGAACGTCACGGTGCGCTTCGAGACGGCAAGGATCCAGCTGATATCCCAGGCCGACTTACCGCGCGCTGCCTATGTCCGTGATTCAAACTCCCGCGGCGTCAGCCAAACTCAGCTGCTTTTTCCAGAATTCCTGCTGTGAGGGACGTCTGGCCGGAGGCGGACGGTTGAAATAGGCGAAGAGCGGAAAATTGAATCCGGCTGCGGCGGCATTGCCTCATGGAGATCGACAGCATCGACGCTTGCAGAGAGTTGCTCGACGAGTTTTCAAACACGCGATAGATCTGCCCTTTGCGCAACCTTCTCAAGTGTTGCTCGATGATTAGGCTGAGACTTGGTCTAACGACCCCGCACCGACGCGACGGGGACGACTTCGCCATCATCGCCTTGCTTGTCGCGGCTTGGCTCGGCGACACACGCCTCATCGATAACGTCTCAACATCCCCGGTTGGCACGTGGCCAGCTTCGCGGTGTTCGCTTCAACCGGAAACAGCAAAGTATTGGCAAGCTGGCGCACACCCCGCCAGACCCAAAACACAGGCCGACTGGAAAAGGAAAAAAGCCCGCGATGAGCGGGCTTTTTGATGGAGAGGACCAATGGACCGTTCAAACGAGAACGCTTTGCTACAGCTTGGAAGAGATTCAGGAGCATATCAATGCTGCGCTAACTGAAGCAGAGCATGACGATAATTTGCGAATCAGTGTCAAAAGGCCTCGGCGGCCACCGATTGCTAGCCGTTTCAATCGACGACCATGATCCTACTTCCCCGTGAAGTGTTCGTTATTATCGATGTGCTGAGCGGCTCTTAGGAGCTTGAAGCGCGGGTGAGAGCAGCCGCGACATGGCGGAAACGTCTTTTCGAACACGCAAGTCACTTCATGTTCCTTGGCATGGTTCTTGTCGTGAACAACTTGGTATATACCCGAGTGCTGAACTTTGTCACCAGGTTTGAAAATATCGCCAATTGCAGCCATCGAATCGCTCCAGTTGTAATCCGGCGCGTTACTACCGACCATTGGTCTGTTTGTAAAGTAGATAAGCGCCCAAACTTTGCTAATGGCTGCAGGTCCGTCTCCCCACGGAGTTCCAGGTACTCGACCCCGCGATAACCCGCTGGCAGAATTGCTGCACGCGCTTCATCAAGCATGGGCAGGACAGGAAAGCCGCGCGCAAGCCGCTCCGCCGTGTCGAGCAAGACCGAAGAGCCTTGGGGCGATGACGCGTTCTGCTGGCGAGAGCCGGACGTTGCGCGACATAGCGCAAGACCATCGGGTTCGCGGACTGTTGGACATGCGACCACGGCGTCGGAATATCGAGGTCCCGGACCATGCGCCTGACAAGCTGAAGCTGCTGGAATTTCTTTTCGCCAAACAGGCGAAGTCAGCGCCGTCTGCAGGGAGAGCTTGGCCACGACCGTCGCACACCGTCGAAATGGCCGGACCGGAAGGCGCCGCACAGGCCCTCGCTGAGAGTGGACACCGAAACGGTCGTGTCAACGCCAGCTGGATACAACTCGTCTTAATCCGGCACATAGAGCAGATGTGCGCCTGTCGTCACGAGCTCGGCGGCATCTTCGTTTTCCGTGCGGGGATAGGCGGCAAAGGTCGGCGGCACTGTTGAACTGCTTAGGATTGACGACAGCGTCACGACTACCGCCTCAGCCTTCTGAAGCGCGGCACGCACGAGGCTCGGATGGCCTTCAGGCAGGCCCCCCATGGTCGGCACAACGGCGACACGGGCGCCCTGAGCACGATGCCATCCCGCTGCAACAGCGCGGAGCTCGGCAACGGTTCCAACGATCGGCACGACTCATGTGAGGTCTCCGGCCTTGGTCTCGTTCGCTAAAGATGTTCGGCCGCCGGAAAGCGCCGTTCCCTCACGCCGGCGGCATAAGCCGCAATCGCCGCATCGGCCTGGTCGCCCAGTTCGGCGTAGCGCTTGACGAATTTCGGCCGGACAGGGGTAAAGAGGCCGAGCATGTCGTCGCTCACCAGAACTGGCCGCCGCAGGCTGGCGAGGCGCCGATGCCGATAGTGGGGATTTCGATCTCTGCGCTAATGCGGCGTGCGATCGGCTCGGGGAATTTCTCCAAACACCACTGAGAAAGCGCCTAACTACGTGACCGCAGCAGCGTCGCGCCTGATCCGCTCGGCATCGTCTCCCCGCCGCTCGACACGGTAGCCGCCGAAAATGTTGACTGCCTGCGGGGTCAAGCCGACAAGGGCCATTACAGGTACACCGCGGGCGGTGAGAAGGCGAATTGTATGGGCCATGGACCGGCCGCCCTCGAGCTTCACCGCTGCACATCCGGTCTCTGCGATAAGGCGGCCGCTTTGCGGAAGGCCTGCTGCGGCCCCTCTTGGTAGAACCGAACCGCATGTCGACGACCATCAGCGCGTGTTGCAGGCCGCGGCCGTGCATGATCATCCTTTCGAGGCTGCCCCCCCAGCGCCGAGGATAGCCTGTGCATTATCATGCCGACGTGTCCCCGACGAGGCCAATGTCGCAATGTCGATCGGCCATCCTGGCGACCGGGGTGTATAGGCAGTGAGGCGGACGAGTGGGGCCTGGCCTTTCCGCGAGGGGATATCCGGTGGCGTATTTGCCTACGCATCACTCGGAGCGCTCAATCTAGGCCTCCTTCCGTTGCGTTACCAACCGCCGGAGTCGCGTTTGGCACATTTTAGTGCAAGTGCGAAGAGATAAGAATGCCGTCCAGCTGTGGGGTGTTGACGTGCAGGAAGTCACGCTTACACTAAATCGATTAGAGTCTCGCCGAGCTGGGGCCAACCAAGTTCGCAGATATGGAAGAGCAACGAACACGACCCGGGAAAGACAGAGCCGAGGATAAGGCCGACGAAGCCAAAGTGGACCTGACCGCGGTGGTCGTCGCCGTAAATGGCGGTGAGCCCTGTCTTCTCACAATCGGTCAGGCGGACACCTTGCCCTCCGGACCATTTGCGCTCGAGCACCGATCGCCGCAATCCGGTTTGAGGGGGTGGGTCGAACAGCAAACCGGCCATCCCCTTGGGTATATCGAGCAACTCTACACGTTCGCCGATCGGGACCGTGCCGGCCCCGAGCGCCAGCAGCGCGTCATCTCGATCAGCTATCTCGCACTCACCCGGAAGGAACAGGGGACGGCCTCATCCACGTGCGGCTGGCAAAGCTGGTACGAATATTTTCCATGGGAGGATCACCGCTCCGGCTCGCCGCCGATGGGCCTGGATATTCTGCGAGCGCGCTTGATGGAATGGGCAGACGGCGCTGGCGATCCGGCCAGGCAGCGCGAACGCCGGCAGAGGGTGGCGATCGCCTTCGGCTTTGACGACCGCCATTGGAACGAGGAGCTCACGCTCCAACGCTATGAGTTGCTCTACGAAGCAGGATTGGTCGAAGAGGCTAGCGACGGGAAGGCCGCGCCTCCGTCTGCGGCCGTCTCAGGCAAGGCGATGGTCGCTGATCATCGCCGCATCCTGGCGACAGGCGTTACGCGGTTGCGCTCCAAGATCAAATACCGGCCAGTCGTATTCGAGCTCATGAGACCGACTTTCACGCTGCTCCAGCTGCAGCGGACGGTGGAAGCATTGGCTGGCAGACTGATCGACAAGCCGAACTTCCGCAGGCTTGTTGAGCAACAAGAGCTGGTCGAGGAGACTGGCGACACTTCAGTCGATACGGGTGGGCGGCCCGCAAAGCTCTATCGCTTCCGCCGTGCCGTGCTCGATGAAAGAGCTTTCGCCGGGACAAAATTGCCAATGTCTCGGGCTTGACACAGCTTATAGTCAAGCTAGAAATATTCCCCTTATTGTCACATCGAATATAATCGGAGGCGCTGATGACTGGGCGTTACCTATGGCCGCGTCCCTAAATGAGCGCGTCAGGCGGGTGATCCCGCCATTCGAATGGTCGGCTTTTGCCGACGACATTGAAGCGATCCTCGCGCTGAAGCGCGCGCGCAATGCGGTCATCCTGGCGCACAATTACCAGTCGCCGAAATCTTTCACCGTGTGGCTGACCAAGAGAGCCGTGGTTCGCACTTCCGCACTGATTCCCTGGCGCGATGCAGAGGCGTGCCTCGCCAGGCTGACACTCCGCGGCGCAGTGCGGGTCGCACTCGCAATTGGGTGGCAGGCACGGACACGGAGCACCTGATATGAAACCGTTCGCACCCCTGCCCTCGACCCTGATTGAACCGATCGTGCGCGGTGCGCTCCTGGAAGACCTGGGCAGATGCGGCGACCTGACCAGCGATGCGGTGATCCCGCATGATTGCACGGCCACTTTGATGCTCAAGTCGCGCGAAACGGGAATCATCGCCGGCCTCGATCTGGTTGCGTTCGCCCTGCTGCTCGTCGAGCCTGCGATCCAAATGCAAATCTGGCGCCCGGACGGCAGCGATGTCGCGGCCGGCGAGATCATTGCCAAGCTGTGCGGACCGGCGCGTGGCCTGCTCACGGCCGAGCGCACGGCGCTTAACTTCCTTTGCCGCCTGAGCGGCATTGCCACGGCCACAGCCGCGATGGTCGAGGCTGTGCGTGGCCATAAGGCAAAGATCGTATGCACAAGAAAAACGACGCCCGGTTTGCGCGCACTTGAGAAGTACGCCGTGCGTGTCGGCGGCGGCGCCAATCACCGTTTCGGGCTCGATGACGCCGTGCTGATCAAGGACAACCACATCGCCATCGCCGGCGACATTCGCACGGCAATAGAGCGAGCGCGCGCCGCCGCGGGCCATATGGTGAAGATCGAGGTCGAGGTCGACACGCTGGAGCAGCTCGATATAGCGCTCGCACTGGGAATCGACGCAGTGCTGCTCGACAATATGTCGGTCGAAGATCTTGCGCGCGCCGTGGCGACGGTCGATGGCCGCGTCATCACCGAGGCTTCCGGTCGGGTGACACCGATCACGGCCCCGGCGATCGCGGCGACCGGAGTAGATCTCATCTCCGTCGGATGGCTGACACACAGCGCGCCGATCCTCGACATCGGCCTGGATATGCCGGCCCACGGGTACGGCTGCAGCCTGAACTGATGGAAACGAAAAAGGAAGAGCCTCGCAGCTGCAGGCGCAGACCAGGTGCTGCAGGAGCCTGCACCCCCGCGCGCATTGCGCTGATCGATGGCTCATGTCGTAACAGGCTCGCCGACCGACAGACTTCGGCATGCGTTCGTGGACCAGAAACAAAGAATTTTTGACGATGACGATTGGAAAGAAGTGGGGATGAACAAAGCCCTGGGACCGATGGACAGAGTGCTGGCGCGATGGAACCGCAAAGAGGCCGAGGCTATCTACGGCATGCCGTTCAACGACCTGCTCTTCCTGGCACAGACCATCCATCGGCAGAACTTCGATCGAAACCGTGTGCAGCTCAGCCGGCTGCTGAGCATCAAGACCGGCGGCTGTCCGGAGGATTGCGGCTATTGCAGCCAGTCTGCGCATCACGCAACTGGCCTGAGAGCGTCGAAGCTGATGGAGGTCGAGCGTGTCATCGCCGAGGCGGCCAAGGCGCGTGAGGCCGGAGCCACGCGCTACTGCATGGGCGCTGCCTGGCGAAAGCCCAAGGCGCGCGACATGGATGCGGTCGTGGCGATGGTCGAGGGGGTCAAGGCGCTCGGCATGGAGACCTGCATGACTCTCGGCATGCTCGATCTTGAGCAGGCCACACGTCTAAAACAGGCAGGCCTCGACTACTATAACCACAACATCGACACCTCCGAGCGCCATTACGGTGGGGTCGTCTCGACCAGGACCTTCGCCGACCGGCTGGAAACGCTTGAGCATGTGCGCGAGGCCGGCATGAAGGTCTGCTGTGGAGGCATTGTCGGGATGGGAGAGGAAAAGGCCGACCGCATCGACATGCTGATCACGCTCGCAAAGCTGCCTGAGCCGCCCGAAAGCGTGCCGATCAACATGCTGATCCCGATCGATGGCACGCCGCTCGGCCAGTCCAAACCCATCGATCCGATCGAGTTCGTCCGTACCATTGCGCTCGCCCGCATCTTGATGCCGAAGTCCTATGTAAGGCTCTCCGCCGGTCGCACCGGCATGACCGACGAGACGCAGGCGCTGTGCTTTTTTGCCGGCGCCAACTCGATCTTCGTCGGGGACACGCTGTTGACGGCGGACAATCCCGACGAGGACAAGGACAGGCTTCTATTTCAGCGTCTCGGCATCGAGCCGATGGAATGTGAGGCCAGATGAACGAGCCGCCGCTTGCTCGCTTTGAGGCGACCTTGCAGGGGTTGGCGCGCAAGGATCGCCTGCGGACGCTTTCGCCCCGCACCGGGCTCGATTTCTCCTCGAACGACTATCTCGGACTTGCCGCCTCCAGGAGACTTGGCGATGCTGTCGCGGGGGCGATCGGACGGGGTACTCCGGTCGGCGCTACCGGATCGCGGCTATTGCGCGGCAATGCACCCGAACACGAGGCACTGGAGGTGGACGCGGCGGCATTCTTCGGGACCGAACGCGCGTTGTTCTTCGGCAGTGGCTACATCGCCAACTTTGCACTGCTGAGCACATTGCCGCAGAAGGGCGATCTGTTGATCCTCGACGCGCTCGCCCATGCCAGCATGCACGAGGGCGCGCAGGCCGGACGCGCCGAGTTCAAGCTGGCCGCACACAACGACGTCAACGCCGTCGAGGATGCGATCACCAGTTGGCGCTCCGAAGGCGGCATGGGGCGCGTCTGGATCGCGGTCGAAAGCCTGTACAGCATGGATGGCGACCGTGTGCCGATGGAGAGCCTCGTCGAGCTTGCCGATCGGCACGAGACATTCCTTATTGTCGACGAGGCGCATGCCACCGGCGTCTGTGGGCCAGGTGGCCGGGGGCTGGCCGCTGCGTTCGAGGGCCGCGACAACATTGTCGCGCTCCACACATGCGGCAAAGCACTCGGCGCGTACGGCGCGCTCGTCACAGGACCGCGAACGCTGTGCGACTATCTCATCAACCGGTGCCGGCCATTCATCTACGCCACCGCACCGTCGCCCCTGATGGCGGTCGCGGCGCGCGAAGCGCTCGCCATCCTGTCAGACGAGCCCACGCGCCGCGCTCAGTTGCGCGAGCGCATTTCCTTCGCGGGCCGGCAATTGGCCGAGCAGTGCGGCGTGACGCCTAGCGGCTCGCAGATCCAGCCGTTTGTCATCGGCGATGTCAGGCGCACCATGGCGGTGGCGGCGGCACTGCAGGCCCGCGGTTTCGACATACGCGGCATTCGTCCGCCGACGGTGCCCGAGGGTACATCACGCCTGCGCATTTCGCTGACGCTCAACGTCGGCGAAGCCGCCATTTGCGCCATGGTCGAGGCCCTCGTCGAGGTGTTGGCGACGGCATGACCAAGCGCCTCGTCGTCACCGGAACAGGCACCGGAATTGGCAAGACGGTATTTTCAGCGGGAATCGCCGGCTTGCTTGACGGCTTCTACTGGAAGCCGGTGCAATCGGGCCTCGACGAGGAGACCGACAGCGAGGTCATTGCCCGGCTTTCCGGCTTGCCCGCGGGGCGCGTCCTGCCGGAGGCCTATCGCCTGAAAAGCCCGCTCTCGCCGCATCGCTCGGCCGAGATCGATGGCGTCGCCATCGAAGCGGCGGATCTTGCCTTTCCGGTTTTACCGACACCGCTCGTAATCGAAGGCGCCGGCGGGCTGATGGTGCCGCTCAATCGACAGACAATGTTCATCGATATATTCGCGCAGTGGGGGCTGCCGATCATATTGTGCGCCGGCACCGCGCTCGGTACGATCAACCACACCTTGCTCTCGATAGAAGCGCTGCGGGCCCGTTCCATCCCGCTCCTCGGCATCGCCTTCATCGGCGAAGAGGTGGCCGATACCCAAAGGACAATCGTGGAGTTGGGCGGCGTGCAACAGCTCGGCAGGCTGCCACACCTCCATCCACTGACGGGTGAAACGCTGAGAGACGCGATGGTTGCCGGCTTCGACGTTGCCCTGATCGCCGGAGGCGAATGATGCTGGGGTCCCATGTCTGGCATCCGTTCACCCAGCACGCGCTTGAACCAGCCATCCCTGAAATCGTACTGACCGAAGGCGCCTATCTCCACAAGGCCGACGGCGCGCGCATCCTGGATGCGATTTCTTCCTGGTGGGTCGTCACGCATGGGCATCGCCATCCCCGCATCAGGAAGGCCATCGAGACGACCGCGTCGAGCCTCGACCAGATCATCTTTGCCGGCTTCACCCACGAGCCGGCCGAAAGGCTGGCCGAAGCGCTCGTCGGCCTTGCTCCTACCGGCCTCGACTGGGTGTTCTATTCCGACAGCGGTTCGACCGCCGTCGAAGTCGCATTGAAGATGGCGCTCGGCTATTTCCGTAACATCGGCGCGCCGCGCTCGCGCATCGTCGTCATGGAGCATAGCTACCATGGCGACACGATCGGCACGATGAGCGTCGGCGCCCGCGGTGTATTCAACGCCGCCTACGAGCCCTTGCTGTTCGAGGTCGACACCATCCCCTTCCCGGCCGCAGGGCGTGAGCAGGAAACCCTGGATCGTTTCGAAGCAGTCTCGCGCGACCAGCGCGCGGCTGCGCTGATCGTCGAGCCGCTCGTGCTTGGCGCCGGCGGCATGCTGATGTACCCGGCCTGGGTTCTCAGCGAATTGAAGAGGATCGCCGAGGCCTCCGGCACCATGCTGATCGCCGACGAGGTGATGACCGGCTGGGGACGCACCGGAACCATGTTTGCCTGCGAGCAGGCGAACATCTCTCCTGATATCCTGTGCACGTCGAAGGGCTTGACCGGTGGTGTCATCCCGCTGGCGGCCACGCTCGCCACCGACGCCATGTTCCAGGCTCACTATTCGACGGACCGGCAGAAGACCTTCTTTCATTCGAGCTCCTATACCGCCAATCCGATCGCCTGCGCGGCCGCACTTGCCAATATCGAGATCTGGCGTGACGAGCCGGTGGCCGAGCGTATCGCGGCCCTGAGCGCGAGACAGGCCGCCGGGGTTCGGCGCTTTGGGGACAATCCCTACTTCGCCGACAGCCGGGCGACCGGCACGATCGCGGCCCTCGACCTGCGCACCGGCTCCGCCGGTTATCTGGCTGAGATCGGGCCCAAGCTGCGAACATTCTTCCTCGACCACGGTCTGCTCGTGCGCCCGCTCGGCAATGTGCTCTACCTCCTGCCGCCCTATTGCATCACTGGCAACGAGCTGGACGGGCTCTACAACGCGATCGAGGAAGCCGGCGAGCGCTTCGGTTCGAATCCGTGAACAGGTCGTCGCGCCTTCTCGGGTTTGGTCATCATGCACCAACGCGCAAGGTCGAGAACCCGGAGATCGAAAACAGTCTCGGGCTTGAACCCGGCTGGATCGAACGGCGCACCGGGATTCGGTCGCGCTTTTGGGCAGCGGACGAAGACACGCTGTCGGGCCTTGCCGCCTCTGCCGGCGAGATGGCGCTGGCGAACGCCGGCATCGACCGCAGCGACATCGGTCTGCTGTTGCTTGCCACCTCGACGCCCGACCATCTTCTGCCGCCAAGCGCGCCCCTGGTCGCACATCGGCTCGGACTCGGCCGCGCCGGTGCGGTTGACCTCACGGGCGCCTGCGCCGGCTTCATCTATGCCTTGATGTTCGCCGACGGATTCACCCGCGTCCATTGTAAAGCGACCCTGGTCATCGCCGCCAATATCCTCAGCCGCCGCATCAATCCTACCGAGCGCGCCAGCGCCGTGCTGTTTGCCGATGCCGCCGGCGCCGTGGTGATTGGTCCGTGCAAGGATACCGACCAAGGCATTCTTGGCGCCGCGATGGATTCGGACGGCTCGCGCTACGGGCTGATCCAGATACCCGCCGGAGGAAGCAACAGACCGTTCCATGGTGGCCTCGACCTTGCGCAAACGCGTATGACGATCGCCGACGGCGGCGAAGTATTTGCTAAGGCCGTGGAGATGATGACCGCATGCTCGCAAGACGCACTCACTGCTGCCCGAATGCGGCCGCAGGACATCGATCGGTTCGTGCCACATCAGGCCAACGCCCGGATTTTCGATTCCGTCGGACGGAACCTCGCAATAGCGGATCAGGTAATCGTCAAGACGATCGCCGAGTACGGCAACTCTTCCGCCGCGACCATCCCGCTCTCGCTGTCGCTCGCCCATCAAACGCAGCCATTTCGGGCGGGCGAAAAGGTTCTCCTTGCGGCGGCGGGTTCCGGCCTCACCGGAGGCGCGCTCATCCTCGGAATTTAGGGGTACGACGGCCATGAACAGGATTGGTCACGAATGATACTAGCAACACGAACCCAATGCGAAAAATTACTCGCCGGCAAGTTACATGGGCGCTGGCTCGGTGAACAAGAGCGATCACCCTGCAGACGGTTCTTGTCGAGCAGGGACGATCGGCGAGGCTTCCTTGCTGGGCGAGAAGTGGTTGGCGCCAGTCCAGGAAAGCGGAGCTATCTGAGCTCATGCGGGCCATCCTCATTGCGATGAAGTCATCCGACTCGATAGGTCGGCCCTTCTGATGCATTGATCAACATCGTAACGGCAGTAGGGCAGTCCTGAATTGAATAAGCGGCCGCTGGAAGGCGTCAATCGTCATGCAGTCCGAAAAAAATGCTCATCTGCCTGTCTCAACAACGCTCGCTCCATTTCGAAACCAGGTGTTTCGCTCGATCTGGACGGCCACGCAAATATCCAGCCTCGGATGGCTCGTGCAAACGGTCGCCATCAGTTGGCTGATGGCCACGATTTCCGCTTCGAATCTGATGGTTGCACTCGTGCAGGCCGCATCGACGTTGCCGGTGTTCTTTCTTTCGATCTTGGCCGGAGCCATCGCCGACAACTTCAGCCGCCGATGGGTGATGTTTGCGGGACACTGCCTGATAGCATTGGCGTCAACGACGCTGATGATTTCCGTGGGCCTGGGATTTGCCGGTCCCTGGCTAATTCTCGGATTAGGGTTCCTGGCCGGCTGCGGCTTTGCCTTGAATGATCCGGCCTGGCACGCTTCGGTTGGCGATATCCTTCACAAGCGCGACATCCCGGCCGCTGTGACGCTTATGTCTGTCGGATACAACATTGTGCGCAGCGTTGGTCCGGCTTTGGGTGGCGTGGTCCTGGCATTTTTTGGACCGCTGGCCGCTTTCGCGTTGGCAGCGCTGAGCGACCTGGCGCCGCTAACCGCAATATGGCGTACTACATGGGATGTTCGCACGTCACCTCTCCCGCGTGAGCGAATGACGATGGCAATTCATGACGGAGTGCGCTTCACGCTCATGTCGTTGGAAATCAGGGCAGCGATTGCCCGTGCAGCCCTTTTCGGGTTGGCAAGCATCTCCATCCTTGCGCTGCTCCCGCTATTCGTCCGGGACCAGCTGAAAAGCGGCCCAATCATCTACGGCATCTTGCTGGCGGGCTTCGGCATGGGTGCTTTCATGGCCGGCATGAGCAATAGCTTTCTAAGGCGGATCACGTCTCAAGACAGGCTGGTGTCGTTCGCCTCTGTTGCTTGTTCAGCATGTTGCCTTTCCCTTTCCCTGACATCGTCAGTCGCTGTGGCGGCCATTTCGCTGGCACTTGGTGGCGCGGGTTGGCTTATCACCTGGACGGGCATTGACGTGTCGGTTCAGCTGGCAAGCCCAAGGTGGGTGGTGGGCCGCACACTATCGATCTACTACGCCTTGAGCGCAGGCGGGATGGCGGCCGGCAGCTGGATCTGGGGGACTATCGCACAGAACTACTCCTTAGGCTGCGCTTTGGAGAGTGCCGCGGGCGCTCTGTTGCTCGTTGCTGCTGCGGGAATAGTGTTGCCGGTCCGTCCATGGGAAGAAACGGATCAGGAGAGTTCGGATTTTCACCCGCCTGAGCTGGCACTCGAGTTGAAGCCCAGGAGTGGTCCCATAGTGGTCAAGGTCGAGTATCTTATATCGGAAGACAATATCGAGTCCTTTCTGGGTTACATGCGCGCAAGGCGCCATGTTCAGAGCCGTGCCGGGGCGCGAAACTGGACACTGCAGCGCAATCTTCAAGCGCCTTCGATTTGGACAGAGACATTCCGCACGCCAACCTGGATGGACTTTCTTCGCCTGAATCATCGGCTCACGGCAGCGGATAAGGAAGTCAGCCAGCGTCTCCTGGCGCTGCATGATGGAGAGCGTCCTCCACAAACAATGCTTTCGATCGAACGAACGACTGAGGCAGCTCGAACCCGTGCCTCAGCAATCGTTTCTCGTCCTCCGAGGTGACGTGATCACGAACCCATCGTGCATTGGGACCTGCCGCGCCGGTCGACTTCGAGCAGCGCGAAGCCCGCATCACCGGTAGGCGAGGCTATGCGTACGTCCCTCTCTCGCGAATATCCATGCCGCGGCGGGCCTCGAGGCGGCGCTTGACGGAAGGAGGGCATGGGTCCTGCGCTGCCGCGCCCCCTGCGCACCGACACCGAGACCTGCCTGCGCATCGGGGGCTACATCCGTTACGACGTCGGCTTCGGCGATGTCCGATCGTATGACGGGGCAAGAACCACCGATGTGAGAACTGGCGAGGTTCAGGGCACCACAACACGCGTTTCACGTTCAAAACTTGGACGCGCCAGGAGACCGAACTCGGCGCACTGAGGACCTACACTGAAAACCGCGTGAATTTCGGCAACCGCAACGCTTATCCAGGCCCGGACAGTCCTCAAAACTATGGCTTCAATAGCGGCGTCAAATTGACTTCCGCCTGGTTCCAGCTTGGTGGCCTCCGAGTTGGTAAGGACCATTCGCCCTTCGACACGCTTACAGGCTACGCCGGACCTCATCAACGTACTCGTTCCGTACGGCGACTTCGATACCAACGTGGCCCAGTATTACTTCGATGCCGACAATGGCCTTTCGGCTCTGGTTTCACTTGAACAAGGGTCGGGTGTAGTCGGTACTAACCACAGCCATGTCCCGCACGTCGTCTTCGGCGTAAAACAAACGCAGGGCTGGGGCGCGATCACCAGCGTAATCGCTCGTGACAGCAACTACGATGCTTTGGGCGGCAAGATCCGCGTCGATGTCAATGTCACGGATGTGCTGTCGCTATTCGGAATGTTCGGCTATGGCTCCATTGGCGTTATCAACGATGATCCAACCAGTGCAATCGCCGCTCACGGTCGCGGCTTCTACAAAACTTGGAGCGGCAACTGGGCCTTCTGGGCCGGCTCCACTCACGCACTCGACGAGAAAACTTCGTTCAACCTTCAGATCTCGGGCGGTCAGTTCAAGAACTATGGTGTGGCCGCAAACGTCGTCTACACGCTCGTTGCCGGTTTCACGGCGACGGTCGAAATCGACTACGGCCACTACGGCATCGGCATGGTCGACCCTTCGAACGTGAATTCGACGAAGGCTGACAAAAAAGATTGCCTCGGCGGCATCCTCAGTTTCCAACCGGTCATTCTAATTGAATGAACTCTCGGTGGTCGATTGCGCGACTAGACTTTCTCGCCAGCTTGGCGACCATGCCCTTGCTCGAAAGCGAGCGCGGCTACAACACCACAATCGCTGCACCCCAGATCGCACTCAACCGGACGATGATCTTTGCAGAGAGCAACTTCGTGGCAGCACCTCTCTCTATCGGTTTACGCATCGGCGGTGCGGCCGAGTTCGGAGGATTGCGAGCCAGCCCGAATTTTGCTCGCTCGAAAGGCTTGGTTGAGCTTGCAAAGGCTTATCTCCCGGCCCTGGATGGTCCCGGCGGCATGGTGTGGAGCGGCCACCGGCCCGCGACCCCGGATACCTTACCGGTCATCAGCCGCTCCGCGACCGATGCTCACATTCTGTATGTGTTCGGGCACGGTCACCTGGGCCTCACACAAGGCCCGACCACGGGCAAACTGGTTGGCGATCTGCTGTCTGGGCGTGACCCGCCAATACCACTCGAACCCTATACAATCGAGCGCTTCAGTGCCGCCGGGCGGACAAATAGTCTTTGAGCCAGGCGATCCGGAATGTCGCGATGCATTTTGCGTAAGGGCTTTAGTGACGATTGGAAGCGTTGATGATCGATGAGGTTAAGTAAGCCGATTCCTCTTCACTGCGCTTGACGAGATAGGGCCCGCCTGTCCAACAGAGGCAGTCACCAGGGGGTCCCGGCAAGGGCTGAGATACTGCTGGTCGCGGCGCAGTGACCCGTTGAACCTGATTCAGTTCATACTAGCGTAGGATGGTGCAAGCGCTTCGCGGGGTTTACGCCCGAGGTCCTGTTTCGAGCAGGGCGACCAAAGCGTCTTTTCATCCTTCCGGCACAGAGCTGGGTCTCCAATGCATGAGCAAAGGAGCCTCAAGAGATTGCCCTCACCCCCGCCGTGTCGACGGGACCACTGCCCACCTCGCGAAAATCCACAAGCCCGGTGCCATCCACCCGCACATCAGGGTGCCGATGCGGGAGATCTCCCTCCATCCGACGGCCGGCGAGCCGTCCGTGGCCGTTTACGATCCGTCCGGCCCGTACACCGACCCGGCAGTCGAAACCTGCATCGAAATGGGCCCTGCCCGCCCATGCCAGGAATGGATCATGGCGCGCGGCGATGTCGAGGCCTATGACGGCCGCCATGTCAGGCCGGAGGACAATGGATCTGCGACGGGCGAAAGCCTGACGCTGGAATTTCCGATGCGCAACCGGCCGCTGCGAGCGAAGTCCGCCAAGGCCGTGACGCAGATTGCCTATGCGCGCCGGCATCATCACGCCTGAGATGGAGTTCGTCGCCATCCGCGAGAACCTCGGCCGTGAGCAGTTGCGTTCGACACTTCAACGCGATGGCGAAAGCTTTGGCGCCGCGATCCCTGACTTCGTCACGCCGGAATTCGTGCGCGACGAGGTGGCGCGCGCCCGCGCCATCATCCCGTCCAACATTTACCACCCGGAAAGCGAGCCGATGAGATTATCGGCCGCAATTTCCTGGTCGAAGATCAACGCCAATATCGGCAACTCCGCCGTCAGCTCGTCGATGGCCGAGGAGGTCGAGAAGATGGTGTGGGCGATCCGCTGGGGCGCCGATACGGTGATGGACCTCTTGACCCGGCGCAACATCCACAACATCCGCGAATGGATCGTGCGCTCCGAAGCGAGAATGGCAGGGTGCTCGCTTGATGCGGTCACGGGTGCCGAATCGAGACTCGCCGTCAACAGCTTCGACACGGGGCGGCCCTGAGCTGCTTGAGCGGGCGAAGGTTCGATAGCACCCGCCGAAGTGAGGCGGTCAGTACCGCGGATTGCGCGTGAATGCATCCAAAACGTGAATGTTCGTAATTGAAGCAATCGATTTCTCTGGTCGACGGATGATGAATATGAAGGCGTCACGAGGCCGAGGATGCGATCTGGATACCCAGGCCACCAGAGGGTCGGGGAAGCAACAACCACGTATTGGCGCAGATAGCTCGGACCAGGTGAGAATGGCCGCTACCAACCGCATACCGCCGGTGAGGACAATGACAAGCTCAGCGGCGGTCCCGACGAGGATGTCGTCTGTGCGCCGACATGAAGCGCTGCGTGACGCGCTGGTCGTATGCCGAGTTGTTCGGGGTAGTTGCGATCATGTTGCCACATCATGGTGGTTGCGAGCGCAGTTCCCGCCATGCCAACCGCAAATGATAAACTTAGTTCACGTCCAGGAGCGAAAGCAATATGCATCGTCGTAGTCTGATCAAAGGGTTCGTTGCACTCGGCGCGTGTCCCATTTGCGCTGATGCCGCGGGGGCGGCGAGCACCCATTGGGGATATGCCGGCCCGGCCGGGCCCGAACACTGGGGCGATCTGGATAAGACAAATTTCGTCTGCTCGGCGGGCACACAGCAATCGCCGGTCGATATCAAGGGCGCGGTCAAAGCGGATATTCCGCGCATCGCCATAGGTTGGCACAGCGGCGGCGGCAGGATGGTGAACAACGGCCACACCATTCAGATCAACCTGCCGCAAGGCAGCACGCTCACTCGAGGGGATCGTGTGTATGAGCTGCTCCAGTTCCATTTCCATGCGCCAAGCGAGCACCACGTCGCGGGCAAGAGCTTCCCGATGGAAGCGCATTTTGTCCATAAGGACACCGACAGCGACACTCTGGGTGTGCTGGGCGTTTTTCTAGTGCCAGGCGACACAAATGCCAGCTTTGCCAGGCTTGCTGCAGCATTTCCCGCAACATCAGGCGAAGAGGCAGCCGTCGACGAGGTCGACCCGAACGGGCTTCTGCCGGCTTCGCTTGGCTACTGGACATATGAAGGATCTTTAACGACGCCGCCATGCACCGAAAACGTCGACTGGATGGTGGCGACGGAACCGGTTGAGGTCGACCCAGCGGACATCAAGCGCTTTACCTCGCTCTATCCCCGGAACGCGCGCCCTATCCGTTCGCCCAATCGGCGCTTCATCCTGGGCCTCCCCTGAGGCCCCTGCCGCCGTGAGGGAGCGAAGCGCCGCCTGCGCGGAGATTCATCTGCTTCCAAGATCGTAAGGCGCCCGTTGGGCGCTCATTCTGGTCCTGGAAGCGGACCATGACCAAATTCGGCAACGGTGTTTAAGCCGTCCAAGGAGAGAGGTAGGTGTGGCTTTCCTGTTCCAGCAGCATCCGGCCGCATACCGAACCCGGGTGGCGCCGGAATTCTCGTCGGACCGCCGCCAGGCGGGCACGACGGATCAAACGCCGTTTCCTTGGAAAACATGGCTCAGTTCCGATAAGGCAATTCTAATTGGCCTAGCCGCCTCGGTTGCGCTCTTGGTCGGAACCCAGTGGCAGGCTCCCGAGATCAACGACGCGGTCCTAAGCCAGCTGCGTACTATTCAGATCAACGATGCATTGCTCCAGCGGGACGTCGCTCGCGCGCGAACCGATATGGCATTGGACTTCCGTTCGGTTGCGTCTGCGGGACAGGCGCTGCAAAGCGACGTCGAAAACTTGCAACACCATTTGGAGATTTCGCCAGATGAGAGCTCCAGGGAATCCGCACTGCTCGCGCAGCTTAAAAACTCGATCAAAAACACTGAGGCGGCCATCTCAGCCTGGGTCAAGCAAAATCAGCTCATGAAAAGCTCTGTCGCAGACCTTGCTCGCTCGATTTTTCTCCCTGGAGAGGGCAGGCTTGAACTTTCCAAGCTAGTGCTGTGGCTCAACCTCGCATCACATATGGATCATCCTCTCGAGCGATTTGCCAGGCAGGCCCGGGCTGCCGCGGATGTTGTGGGCAAGGCCGGCGCTGCGGTGTCTTCCTTATGGAGGTTGGACCAAGCTGCCAATCAGATCGCATTCCTCGACACGTCCTCCAAGGCTGCCGAGCTGGAGCGAGAGCATCTGAAAGGCTACAGCCTGGCCAGCGCGCAAGCGCAGCGTGCGCGACTTTTCTTTGGCTTGCTGTCCATATGCATCTGCTTGTTTGCGATCATTCGATCCTCCAGACGGCGTCTGCGGACGAACCGACTGAAAAGGCGGTTGGAGCTTGAAGAGGCGATGAGCGAGATCGAAGCTCGCTTCAACGACAGTAGAGCAACGAACGACGGGGCGCGCTTTTCCACCGAAGCAGCGCTCAGATTCGTTCAACGCGTTTTCGATGCGGATCAATGCGCGCTTGCTCTGGTTGATCCGAGCCTCAGCATGCATACTGAGTGCTTTGTGGCAAACACGTGCATACCCGTCTGGAACCTCGCCCTTATTGATGAAGTCGTTTCACTTGTCTGCGCCGGACGGCCAGTGTTTCGCGTAGTTCCTGCGGCCGAAGTGGTTCGGACCGCCATAGGCACTTCCGGTGTTTGTCAAATTGTTGCTTGCAGGGCCTCCGCTCAGCAGGCTGCGGTTTGCATCCTTGTTTTTGAACGAGCTCGCTCACTCCCCTCAGCTGACGACCTCCGGGTTCTTGGCAGTGCTATTGTGCGTTTGAGCCACCATCTTGAGATGCAACGTGTAAATGCCGAACGCGACCTTCTGGTGAGTCGATGTGAGCATTTGGAAAGGCTAAGGACCGTCGGCACGATCGCAAGCGGTGCCACACATGAGTTCAACAATATTTTAGGCGCAATAATCGGATATTCAGAGGTTGCCCGAGGTCTTGTACGTCGTCCCTCTAGAATTCGGAACCACATCGACCAAATCATCTTAGCTGGACACCGAGCCAAGCTGATCGTTGACCAGATCTTGTCACTCAGCCGAAATCAAAAGCGCGTGGCAGCGCCTATCAGCGTCTCCGAGATTGTTATGGGTCTTGCGCCATTGCTGCGGGTTACAGTTGGTGCGGGTATTCAGTTGAACTTCAAGATCGACGAGTGGCAAACGGTGGTCGAGGGGAGCCCAACCGAGATACAGCAGATCCTTATGAATTTGTGCAAGAACGCGTCGGAGGCTGTCTTGAACCAGGGCCGTGTCGAGATTAGCGTTTCTCGCGCCCAGGTGTGCCAAACAAAGCCGCTGGCTCAGGGCACCTTGAGACGTGGAGATTACGTTCTCCTCTCCATCAGCGACGATGGTCCAGGAATTGCAACTTCGATACTTCCGCGTGTCTTTGAGCCCTTTTTTACCACCCGCTCTCGCGTCGGCGGGACCGGGCTGGGTCTTGCTGCGGTTGACAGGCACGTGAGCGCGCTCGCAGGATGCCTCGACGTCACCTCGGCTGTTGGCCGAGGTACCCGCTTCGATATCTACTTACCGGCCTCCGAGGAGGAGCCAGTCAGCGCTGACATCGCGGTCGGCCCATACGACGGATCACTTGGCAGCGGAGAAATCATTGCAGTCGTGGAGCGCGACCCAGCAGAGTTGGAGACCTACACGAAGAAAATCGCCGCGCTGGGTTATAAGCCGGTCGGCTTCGCGACCTTCAAAAGCCTTTGCGGCTGGATCGAGAGTGGGAAGGCAGCCGACCTGCTGATCTTGGGTAAAGCGCCTTTCCTCGAGCGAGTACAGGCCGAACCCATATGCCCCACCCTCATGGCGGTGCCTGTCATAGTCGTCGGTGAGATCGACCCCATGCCGGTCACATTTGATAATCAGGCCTTCGTCTTTTGGTTATCGCAGCCTGTCTCGTCCCGGACAATGGAGCATGCGGTTCGTACCATGATGATGGCATGATGCCGCCGACTTGTTCAGGCTACCCAAGCAATCTGACAAGCCCCGTCAAAAGAGATATCGATGCAGAACAAATGACGCGTCTCGTCGCCGACTTATGGATCTACGTTATTCCAGCCTTAGTGCTTGTTGAGAAGGTCGGCTACTGTCTCTCCCCGTCGACGGGCATCGGCGGCGAGCCATACCTCTCCCACCTCATACACGTCGCCTTGGGTACGGAACGGTACAATGACGTCAATAGCAGCCGATAGCATGTCCAGAAGCGTGCGGTCTTCCACAGCGGCTCCTTGCGCGCTGCTCTTGACGAGTGAAAAGAGCTTTTTAAAACCTTGGACCGGATCAGCCCCATGAATCGTTGATATCGATCCCGCATGGCCGGAGACGACTTCGCTAAGGTAGGCCCAAGCAGCATCATCGCGCATTTCGCCAAGCAATATTCGATCAGGGCGCATGCGCAAGCTGGCTTGCAATAGCTGCTCGGCTGTCACCGTACCAACGCCTGCTCGGTCCTTCGGATAGAGTAACCGGACATGGTTCTCGTGTGGGATTGCAAGTTCGAGCGTATCCTCGATACTGATCAACCTCTCTTGCGGGGGTATAGCGTCGATCAGAGTCTTGCTCATTGTCGTTTTGCCGCTTCCAGTAGGTCCGCAAAGCAGCATCGTAAGTCGCCCGCAAACGCAGGCCCGCAGAAATTCCTCCAAGTCACCATGGTCGTAGTGCTGAAGAATCGTTTCGTCCTGCCGCTCCTGGCGCTCTTTTCTTGACCGCCATTGATTCCAACGCGAGTATTCGTAGCGAGAAGAAACTTCCTTGAGTTCGGTCACACGACTTGAGGGACGCCGTATCGTCAGGCTTATTGTTCCTGAGGGTACTGCGGGCGGCAAACAGATCTGCAGCCGCTCTCCGTTCGGCAACTCAGTCGCACATAGGGGGCTTTGGGGTCCGACATCTTGCTTGCGCAACGCTCCAGCGAGTATCGCGATGTCTTCCAGATCGTCATAAGATAGCGGTAGCGGATGTTTCGTGAAAACGCCGGCCTGTCGGACAAAGGCTTCCCCAGGCCGGTTGATAGCGACCTCTTCGGTTCTTGGCTCCTCAAGCCATTTTAGAACAGGCTCAAGAAGCAAACGCAACTGAGGGTCAGCCTCCGATCGCATTGTTGTCTCTCCTGCGTTCGCGATGTTGGCGGCTTGGCGCCGCGGCAGTGGCTCTAAGATCGTATACATCTGAGAAATCGAGGTCGCGAGCCACAAAGATGGATACTGCATCTCCCTGGTTTTTCTTCAGCGTTGGCGGAATGTTGACCGTCCCTCTCAGTGTCGCCTCGACCGCTTGTCCACCATTGCTCTGGAAGCTGTTGATGCCGCTTCCTCCGCCAGAGCTAGCCGCGTATTGACCGGCCGCCTGAAACGCGCCTTGGATGACGCTCATGAGAATCGCGCCGCCAAAGCGTTCCCGGAAGTGACTGTCCACCGTGCCAGGCATTCCGGAGCGGCCGAGCTCGTCAGCGCCGGGCGATGCTATCGAAACGAGGGCATGGTCGGGTGTTTCGATGCGCGTCCACAGCACGAAGACACGCGTATCCCCCTGCTGGAGACCGCGCTGGATCTCGCCAATCACGGTCGTCCCACGGTCCAAGAGCACGACATTGTTGGTTGTGCCGCGGACGTCATTAGGTAAGACGCACTTCACATAGCCGGGCAAATTTGTATCGACCGCCGTCTGCAAAATGCAGGAAATGATCGTTCCTTGAGTGATCACGAGATCAGGGTGCGGCAAAAGTGTGGCCCGGCTCGGCTCCTGTATATCGGGCTTCAATCGGCCTGACAGCTCGCCATCGATTGAAATCTCATCCTGTGTCGTGGGAGCATCCTTATGGTTGTCTTCGCTCCGCTGACCGTCACTGGGCATTTGACTGCTGCTAGTGTATGCGAAAATTGGTGTTTCCTCCGGCGGCGCATCAGTTGGCGCCGTTGGGGGCGACGTGGATGGTGCAGGATCTGCCGCCTGCACCGCCTGTTCGGGTGCTTGAGGTTCGGGAGCAATCTCAATTGGCGCGGGGCGGAATGGCTCGGCGTTGGCGACAATTGGCGGTTTTGGCTGAGATGGCTCGTCTTGTGTGCTGGAACGACCTCCGAGCCAGATGAGCGATAGAGATGAGACGAGAACAAGAGCAGCGACGGCCAACTTTTGCGATCCCGAAACATGCCGGCGGGTCGGCTCCGAGACCATCGATCCGGATGCATGGACATCATGTCCCGCCTGTGGGCCGGTTTCATTCATCGGCCCGAGCCTTTCAAAACGCGCCACACGTCGGGTGTCACTGTACCGGTCACTGGCGCTCGTCCCAAAGAATCATAAGCCCTGTTGAAAATGGACAACACCGTATTTCCATCTCTCAGACGCCATTCCCGGGCGACTGCGGATACTTCAACATAATCCCCTTTGACCGTGTAATTGGCAGCTGCTTCCTTGCCGTCGGGATTAATTACGTAGAGAGAGGGTATGCGGGAATTTCTTGCGAAGCCAAATACGGTCGTAAAGCCGTTATCGAAAACTTCTAGCGGCGCCAGCGATCGATCGCCCTTTGCGACGTAGTGGAAATTGCTTTCGTCCGGACTGGCCGTTGCCGCAGGCCGATTGAACAAATCCTGAACTCTCTGTTGCTGCAGCACTTTCGCGCGGGCCTGACCAAGACTCGCGCGCCTTTCTGCTTCCTTTCTCTGAGCAGCAGCCTCATCATCAGGATAGGTGAACTGCACACTGTAGTATAGGTCAGGTTGCTTCTCGTCGAGTTTTGGCATCGCTCTGGTTGAAATACTGAAGACGTATCTCCGTGTACCCGACTCACTCTCGGCCAGCACAATGACCGGCTGCGGCGCGAGGATCCGGCTGGCCTTAAAAAAGAGGTAGTTGGCACGTGGGAGCGCAGCCAGGTCTTTGCTATTGGACACAGCCACGGCTGCGACGGTCTCATTGGCCGCGAATGTGACAACCAGCGTTGCCCCCACGGCGGTAGATAGGTGCACCACTTCGTCGGGCCGGTAAGCAAGGTAGCGCATCCGGGCATCATGCTTGCCGGCAAGTGGTGTGTCTTCCGCAAACGCCTGCATCGTCAGGAAGAGTGAACAAGCCAGCGCGAGAAACGCTCTTTTTGTCATGGCTGCGCATTGCCCAGGTTGGATACGGTATCTTCCGAGGCCTGATAGGACGTGACCAGTAGACCTCCCGGATTGGTGAGCCTGGATTGCCCCGGCAGACCCGTCAGGCGCTCGTAGCGGATGGTAGCTGTCCAGGTGGTCACTATCGGCGACTGCCCATCGATAACAAGCATACGTTTGTATCGGATCTGCTGAACGTCGGGACTGATGTCGTTTGAAGAAATATGCCCGACCTCGAGCTTGCCGCGCTTGCCGACCGTGACTTGCGGCGAAGTGGGATTCGGATAGTTGAAGAACTCTTGATATTGCTGTTGCACGGCCGGTGCGCTGAAACTGGATACGAGGTCATAGGCGTATTGGGCCGTATCTGCCGTGTAGCCCTCGCGCAGGCGTACATATTCCCACAGCGAAGCATTTATGACGGCTCGGTCTTGGGTTGCGGGCAGTTGAGAAATTGACACTTCGCTGTCAATGGTCCCGTCCGGCCGTACCCAGAGGAACACAGGTACGAGCTTGGCCAACGGGACCATGGCAGCGATGGTAAATGCTTGGGCAACGTTTCCTAGCACCGCCACCGCCGCAAAGGCTATAAGGGCCTTTGACAGGCGACGCGCAGACTTCGCTCGTGTAGTTTGAAACGCTTCCACCTTCTTGTAGTGAGCGGCTAGCGTTTCTCTCTCCACCAGAAGGGCATGTTCAGGAAATTTCACTTGGGCTCTTCCGCGCACTCGACCTGAAGATCCTCAGGGGTGGTTTCCCATTGTCCCGCGTTCAGTTGGAATGGCGTACCCGTGCAAGTCGCAAGCCGATCGGTTGTCTTGCAGGCCGCCAAAGCGAGGATTGACAAAAGTAGAAAGCGTTTCATGTTTTTCGCACCGCGCTTGTTGAGTGATTAACGACCCGCCGTTTTGGCAAAGTGGCGATTGAGGTTGTTTAAGGATCGGTTCGCCCCTGCCCAAGAGCCGCCGGCGATGCTACTGGCGATCGTCGGAAGTGCGATGATCAGAGCGTCGCCAGCCAAGAAAAGCATGTCGAGTTCGTAAAGTCCGATGATCTTGGCTGCTGTCGTGCCCGAGAGTCTGATCATCAAAAGCATGGCTACCAGCGAGGCTGCTTCGGCCGCGATAACTATAGTCGCAACGATGTTGAGAAGGAGAAGCAGCAGCCCGTACGAGAGCAGTTGGCCGATCCATCTGGTGGCCATGTCTCGAGTGTGATCAAAAAGGTAGCCGACAAGAACCAGAGGGCCGATCGCCAACAGCACCTTCGTCAAAATTCCAACGGCATCATAGATTTCGAATGCTGTCCACAGCGAGCCGTAGAAAATCCATTGCGCTCCCTCAAAAGCAATTATGTCCTGGCTGTTCATTGGCCCAATTTCGGAAGCAATCATCTGGAAGGCATACTGAGTTGACGCAAACATCCAGTCGAGCTTCTGAGGAATATCGATGAAAGGCAAGTTGCTGCCACTGATGCCGTGAGCAAATCTCGGAATCGTTTCGTCGAAGACCGTTTCAATGTATATCTGGTAGTTGGCCTGTCCTAGGATAAGGCTGACGACAATCGACACCATGATTACGCGCGTGATACCTCCACGCGCATCGACTTGACCCCGCATGACCAGACAGCCTTGGATTATTATCCAAAGCGTCACACACGCGACCAGAGGCGCGCTGATCGCCTCTTGGATTTTTTTAAGCACGTTGTGCAGCCCTGACGTAAAGGCCAGATGAAAGATCGTGTGTATGGCCGTGAATGGCGCGGGAATCTTGAAATTCATGGCCTGAGCCTGATTTGTCCCTGATCAGCGCAACTGAGCCGGATGAACTCTGCGTCGTTCACGGGAGGATGTTGAACATCTTGGCGGTGTCCTGGCGTTCGCGACGCTGCGTTGCGGCCTCCTCCACGGCGTGAAGGCTCCCTTGTGCAGTGGCCATCGTCAGCAGACTCGTGGCCTGGACATTTTGGATGATCGCATCGTGAATCTGCTTGAGGACCAGACCGTTGGTCACTGTGGCCTGCACAATATTTCGAGAGCGGGAAAGCTGATCAAGCGTGTCGGCGTTGTTCTTAAGGCGCTTGTCCATTACTTCCAGAGTGTCGGCTGCAAGAGCTGCGGCATTGGCGGCACCAGTGATTTGCCCCTTTAACAGTTTCCCTTCCGCATCGGTGCCGGTGACTATCCTAGTTGGGTCCTGCGCAATGTTACGCGCCATGGTAGAAACTGGCGCCCGAGCATCAAACATCTGCCCCTCCAGTTTGTTGCTCGACGGATAGTGATTTCCTTGGTTCAGTGCACCCAGCAGTCCCGTGACGCCAAATGACGACTTCAGCAACTCAACCATTTCGATCGTGGTAGCGAGCGTCTGGGCTGACTTTATAAGGATCGCCGCAGTGGAACCCGCTGTTAAGGCCGATTGTAATTCTGTTGCCGGGTCGCTGACAATGAATTGCGACCGGGCCTGCGTGCTCAGCAGAAAGGAAGCAGCAATCGTCGTTGCTGCAAGCTTGGCAAATCTCATGAATATTCCTCCGTCAGTCTTGAACTTCGTGATAACGAGCCATGAACTTGTCGAGCCACGCACTTGGGGCATCTCCGTGCTGGTCACGAAGCTGGTCGGCAAAGCGCACGGTGTTGGCCCGCCCCGAGAGCACAGCTACATATTCGCGCATCTGGCCAAGATCGAATTCGCAAACGACACTCCCGCTGTCGCGCTTGAGCAAAAACTTGCGGCTGCCAATTGCCATTCCCTGGCGGATTGCCTCGAACTCCTGCGTGGTGCACTTCAAGCCATCGACATACGCAGCCCGATCCGCCGTCGGTGATGGGTAGAAAATCTTCGTCATGCATTGTGCAACGAGACTGGCTCCGAGGGGCGATTCAAGCACGTGTTCAGGCTGCTGCGTTGCGAGTATCAACATCCCGTTGTTCTTGCGGACTGTGAGCAAGAACTTGTCGATAACAGCCGAGAATTGGGGGTTAAGCAGATAGAAGCGAAATTCGTCGCAGCTCATGACGAACCGGCGGCCATCGACAACAGCGCCCACGCGGTGCAGAAGATATGCGGCGGCCGGCGCACAGACCTCCTCAAATTCCAGGAGCTGTGTCATGTCGAAGCCCGTAATGGAGGCATCCAGCCTTACTTCGTCGACATCGCCGTCAAAGGCCCATCCAAGCGCATTCCCTCTACACCACCGCTGCAGCCGCGCTCCTGCGCCCTCGGAGGCGCCGTGCAGTAGGAATTCGCGCAGGCCCGCAATTGAGCGCATGACGGGTTCGAACGAAAGTTGACGAACAATGCCACGTTCCAGTCGACGGCTTTCCTCCGGCGAGATCGGGCCACGGCCGTCACTCTCGATTAGAGCCACCAGCCATTCGCGCAGAAAGTCCAACGAGGCGGAGGTATTGTCCAGTCCACGCAGAGGGGCCAAGCCGCTCGGAGCGCCTCTGCGCAACGCTAGATATGTCCCTCCGGTGGCTCGCACCAGCAGTTCACCACCCCGGTCCTTATCGAAAAAGACGATGGCACCATCGCGATCGAGCATGCTTTGCTCAAGCATCGCGAGGATAAAGGTCATCAGCGTCGTCTTGCCTTTGCCGACAGGCCCGAATATCGCCGTCATGCCGACGTCATTCTCATGGGGGATGTAGTCGAAAGAAGTTCCACCGTTGGTGCGAAAGCGCGCAACAGCTTTGCCCCAGTGGCCGGAAATGGAACCACTTGGGAAGTTCTCAAAAGAGACAAGCCCGGCAAAATTGTGCGAGGTGATCGCGCCGGGGCGCGTGCGCCACTTGTTGTTCCCCGGAAGTTGGGACCAGTACGCGGCCTCCATGCCGATACCCTCTTGGACGATAACGGCGCCCGCGTCGGCCAGCCTTGCGCGGGCATTTGCTGCCCGATCTGCAAGGCTGTTGAGGCTGTCGGCATAGACGCACAGACTCAAATGATGTGAACCCATGACGAACTCGTTACTTGCCAGTGCGTCCTCTGCTTCGGCCAGTTCATTGATCTGGGTGAGAGCCTTGTCGCCGGCGCTCGTCATCTGGCTGGACTTAAGGCTAAGCTTCGCATGAGCTTGTGGCCGAGTGAGGAAGGAAAAGCTCTGGCTGAGGACAAGCGGGAAATTGGCGGACAGCAACGGATTTAGCATGCCTGGCCGTGTCTTCGCCGGATATTCACGGAACGAAAACAATGACCCCACCGAGCTACCGCCGGGACTTCGAATCTCAAGCGCCCGCTTCCCGCAGATGACCTGGTCAGTGTAGATCGAGGCGCCAAGTGAGCCGGTAACCATCGGAACCGGAAGAAACCGGCAAGTCATTATCAGCCGAAGTGCCTCACCGATTTCGGTGAAGAGCACGTCGCCTTTCTCACGAATACCCAACCGGCGCAGACCGTAACCGCCGAGTGACCCAGCAATGATCTGCCAGAGGTCCTCCAGGCTTCGCATTTGTGTGGCCAGATCGTTGTCATTGCGCCTGGCGGATTTGGCAATGCGCCAGCCGATCTTGCCGATTGCGGTGCGGGGGAACACGACGACAGTGAGGAAGTGATCGTTGCGAAAGAGCTTGCCCGACAGCACACGGCTCTCGTAGGCCTCGCTTAGACTGCCAGCGAATGCACTTTGAAACTGGCGCGATCCCGGCTCCGGCACATCCTTGTTTCGCACAAGATGAGCGTATAGCGTGACATTGTCATCGGCGATGTTGCGCAAGAGAGTGTTGAACGCGCGGCAGCGCGAGTTGCGCATCTCAGCGTCTTCCAAATCAAAGGGCAGCCCGTTCACGTGTGCCATGGCCATGATCGACCCGTCTTCCAGAAGGACAACCTGGTCACTTAGATGACCGACATATGGAAGATAGATCTCGCCAGATCTTTCGGTCCGGCCACTGGCGCCAAACATTACACCATTCCTCTTCCGCGTTTCGGCACTCTGATCGGATTGGCGCTTACGCTCGCGCCGCCCCACACCTGCCCGTCCACGCTTCTGCCGGCCGTCTGCAAATAGAGGAACGCGACGCTTGCGGCGTTATAGTCACGCTCAACAATCAGCCGTGCTCCGAACCAGAGTGGCACAAGCACGACTTCATAAAGTGGGTTCTTGAGGATAATGATGACGAGCCCCGCCAACATCATCAGCAATCCGGCCAGCGTGAGCGGCACCCCTAGAAACAGTGCGGGGCGTGTCGCCGCCACATAGAGGGTGCTCACTTCTAATCGTCGCTCATCAGCCACCGCCTATGAGCGCCTTGCCCAGGAAACTGGCGCCAAACATGATGACGATCCCTCCAACGACACCCGCAACCAGGCCAAGTGAAGCACGACCGAACATCCAGGAGATACCGATAGCCACCAGCCCGAGCACGGCCAGTGATTGTCCGAAGGGGCCAAGGATGAAGGTGCAGATATTCTGGATCATCTTGGCAGGATCCGTCCCTCCGGTCACCTGGGCCGCGGCTGGCCCGCTGGAGAAGACCGTCCACGCCACGCATGCAGCAGCGGCCGGTACATATTCAGCCGTCATGCGCAGCATGGAAAAAGGAGAAGGAACACGCGCTTTAAGCGCACGGAGTATTCTGAGAGGCTTCATCATTGTAACTCCACGATTCAATCGAATACGAGCTTGTTCGGGCTCGAGGTTTCCAGTTCTTCCGCAGCCTGCCTGCCGGTCGGACCGGAGGGTTCGACCCCGGAGCGGTTTGGCTGATAGGAGCCCCAGATGTCCCAGGACTTTTGGTTGGGCTGCTTTGTATTGGCCTGTTGGCTCTGTTGGAGCAGAGACGGCACGGCTTTGCGACCTGGTGCCTCAAGATGTGACGCATCTCGGGCGGTCGGCTCCAGCATTCGCTCAAAGTGACTTGAGATGTCCTTTGCGGCCGACTCTACCTTGCGTACATAACCGTTGGCGAAGCCACGCGTGACGTCGCCGGTGTTATAGGCCGAGATGGCACGGCGAAGCGCCAGTTGCTGCGCCGGAGCAGTCGTGCCGCCGGCATACCGGCTTTCAAGCAAGTGGCCGGCAGCCGAAAGGGAGGCGCAGGGCTCGAAAGCCTTTTCCGGCGTGAGACTGAGCATGGGAAAGTTCTTGCTGTTTATCTGCATCAATCCAACATCGACAGAATGTTGTGCTTCGAGGCGGTCCTTGATGCCCCGGGTGGCTTCCAGGTGATTTATCCAGCGAAGCTGCTCGCCTGTGGTGTTGTCATGAGCCACCAGCGTTTCAAAGCCACTTTCAATCTTGGCAATCGCGGCAAGGGTGGACGGCGCAACCCAGGGAGCGCATTCGCGCGAAAGGCGATGGAACTCACGGGGCGAAAGTGGCGCGGGCTCGGCCGGAAGTGACATCGACGTCAACAGGGCAATAGCCAGCGGCCAAACTGCAATAAACATTTCCTCTCACCTACCTTTCCAAGCCGCCGGACAGCTTCTTGCCCTTCCGGCACGCTCTTATCGGGGAGGTTTGTTACTGTGTGATGTTCAAGTTAAGCCTTTTGGTATCAATTGAAACAAAAGACATTTGTTCAGGGCGAAGGCGCTGGGCTGAGTTGGCAGCAGTATGATGAGCATGCGGAACTTCTGGAAGGAGCCGGAACAATCGCAGCCGAGGTGGGCATAAAGGCCGTCCATGCCCAAGGTCACAGAGTGACGCTGGGGAACCTCGTTCAGCTGTTCGGCGGTGCTCTGAAATGAGGTGATCATACAAGATCCCATCGGCAGAAAACCGCAGGCCTTTGACGGAATCCGACGGGCTATCGCCAGCCTCAATCACGAGATTCGATTTTGGCGCTATCGAGTTCGAGGTGCTGCCCGTAACGTGACAGGCTCAATGTGGAGGTCTCGCGTAAGATGAGAAATGTTAGGTCGGACGGTGATCGTTCTCTGCCAAAAAAAGATGCGATGCCGCCGGCCATCTCGGAAGAACCCGGCTTGGCAGGCGACATGCTATTTGGCACAAAACCGCTATAGCGAATCACGTTGGTCCTTACGCCGACGACCTTTCAGGGAGAACGCGGCGCTGCTCAACCACATCGGACTCACACGAGTCGGACGATGTCGATTAGGGCCGCAAGCGCCACATAACGTGACGATCATGCAACCACATTGGAGGCGAGTCGGCACCGTCGAACCCGAATAGTGTGAGCAGGCCCGTATCCAAACTGACAAAACGGGGAATCACGGCGCTTGAACCTGTCTGGCCTCACGGCTGGATGCATGTCGCCAATTCGCGATCGACAAGACCAGCTTTGTTACCGATTTTGGACGACCGAGGCCCTCGTTGCTGGCCGCCTGCAGCCGCGGGTGGGACCAAGGGGCAGCTGTTGTATGTCGGTGCCCTAGAATTGCTCGGCAAACAGCTTAGACCAGTGATTCGAGATTGAAGGTGAGCCGTTGAAACATGTTCTTGTCATCGATGACGATGCCGCAATGCGGCGCCTCATCGCCGAGTACCTCACGATGCATGCCTTGAAAGTAACCGTGGTGCGCGATAGCAAGCAGTTTGACTATGTTCTTGCACATGAGCCAGTCGATCTCGTGATTGTTGACCTTAACCTAGGCCGGGAGGATGGACTTGCGATCGTCCGCAATCTGGCGACAAAGTCGGACGTTCCGATCATAGTGATTAGCGGCGACCGGCTAGATGAGGCGGAAAAAGTGGTTGCACTGGAGCTCGGCGCAACCGATTTCATTGCCAAGCCTTTCGGAATGCGCGAATTCTTGGCCCGCATTCGCGTAGCGTTACGCGAGCGCATTCCGCGAACCAGAGATCAGCGCTCATTTCGCTTTGGGGCCTGGAAGCTCAGCGTCAAGCAGCGGCGACTGATCTGTGAGGTGCGTGGCGAGGTCAAGCTTACCGCATGCGAGTTCAATCTCTTGATGGCGTTCCTGGAGAACCCACGCAACGTGTTATCCAGAGAACGGCTTTTGCTCGCGAGCCGTGTGCGTGGAGAAGAGGTCTTTGATCGAAGTGTGGATGTCATGATCATGCGCCTGCGCCGAAAGCTGGAGGTTGACGCGGCCAATCCTCGCCTGGTCAAAACATCCCGTGGTGCAGGGTACTTCTTCAACGCTGACGTGGATGTCAGCTACGGAGGCACCTCGGCCGCTTGACCGGGAGCTATTCTGGAGTTTCCCGAGTACATCCGCCACCGTGGTGATCGGAAGAAAAATCAAGCTGATCGCCGGCCGCTCGCTACCTGAAGACGGCGCTTCGCGCTACATCGGTTTCGTCCACGGCGATGATCGCGAGCTGCAACGGCGCATTCTCGACCATCCAACAAGCAGGCGTCCAGGCTTACCTTCATCATACCTTCATCACCGACGGTGGGAAGAAGTCTGCTCGCTCGCGGAAATGATTGCACCGGCGAGCGAGCATGCCCTCGATTGATTCCTTATCAGCATGCGCATCACGATCCTTCGCCAGTTCGTGCAAGGGCTCGAAGACCACGACGAGCAGGCCGGACAGGACCTGCTTGAAACCTTGCGCAGGATCAAATGGCATCTCTGGCATCATAACGTCTACTTGCCCGTGACGAACTCGCTGACCAGCATCTCGAAGCAGGCTAGTCTAGCGAACATGCGCAAGTTCCTGACTGCCGTTGGCGGGTTCCAAGCCTACATCGCCTTCCAACAGTGCCAGCCTGAAAAAATTCGGCAAGAGCTCCGGTCTGGAGATTGCGTCAGCGCCTCTGTCGTCGAAAGAGCTGTTCTGCTTGACCCACCCATGGAGCTCAACGTCCCGCGTCGGAGCGCTCTCTGCTTCTGGAGGAAGCCATCAGGTCAGCTCGGGCTTGATCGGGGGCTTGGCTGATGGACGTTGCGGTTGCTTCGCCCAGCTGCCCGATGGCGAGGCTTTGCCGATTATCGGTCTTCTGCCTCTCCCCTGGTCTCAAAAGCGCTGTGTAATGTTCATTGTTGATGATGACGCCCCCGCTGTTCACGCGGTTGCTCCTGTCAAGTGTACTCGTCATCTCGTTCTTGGCCCCGCGCGACTTGCTCAAGTGCTGGTCAAACGGCGCTGACGCGACTTGTCGGGCTTGCTGCTCTTGCAACACGGCGTGTTGCACCTGCGACCCGACTACTCCAAGAGCCTCCGCGCGGACTGCGGCAAGCTCGTGCGGCAAGCGGCCCTGCCTCAGTCGGTTTTGCAGCGCCTGCCGATCGGCGATGAGGTTGTCAAGATGCAGCGGCCGCTGCCGTTCCGGCCACTCTTGGTTCGCCAATCTCTGAACCAGCGCGCGCGTACCGTCCACCACGAAGACGCCGCAATCAACACCGTTGTTCTGCCGGGCCATGGCGGGTGTCACCAAGGTGGTCGCGTCCAGTCTTGCTGCGAGCTCTCGTGCAGGTGCGTCATTGTACCCCCGTCCATCGCGCTGAGGGATCGAGTCGTAGTGATAGGCGACCGCTCTTTCCGGGTCGCGGCGATCAACGAGAAGCAGCGACCAATGCTCAGGGGGTCCCTCATTCTCCACTGTAGCCAAGGGATTGCCACTGTTCACGGGCAGGAACACGAAGTCGGCTGCGACGTCGCTGTGATGATAGATGGACCGCAATGTAAGTTGTGGGTCCCGGTCGGGACGGCGCAGTTGCTGGGAGACCAAGGGATCAACCAGTCGCGTTCGGGCGGCGAGAGCTGGGTGGGCCGCCTGCAGGTTCTGCTCCAGCAACTGGTAATCCCTGCTGATATGGGCGTCATCCAGCAGCTCGGGGCCGAGCACCGCCCCCGGGGGGAAGTTGGACGAAGCTGACGGAAGCGCTCCCATCCGAGCATCGGAGGAGGTGGTCAGATCGACCAACGGAACACCGCGATAGGTGTCTGACAGTCTGGCGGTCGCTGGCGAGGCGGGCCCCCTTGGCGGTACTGCTGCCGCTGCAGCTTCATTCGTCCGACCCCGATCGACCAGCCAAAAGTCGTTGCGCCCTTCCGGCCTCTCGGCGGTGTTTCCGTGGCCTTTGATCTCGTAGTTCCATTCCGGCTTTTCCGCATCCGGCAGGAGGCCATGGCGGTTCAAGAAAGGGAGCATCGCGTCTGGGACGCGTTGGGCTCCATGGGAGAAGCCTTTGGGGACGGCGAATGAAACGTTTATA